>JANYLF010000123.1 GCA_025357995.1 Acidimicrobiia bacterium
TGAAGCCGGCGTCGCGTTCGAGCGCGACGCGCACGGCACTGCCATCCACCGCGGCGAGGAGTTCTTTCACCCGGGGGAGTGCACTCCCCACTTTGGGTCCGAGCACGCGGAAGTTGGGCGCCACCGTGTAGTCGAGAAGGCCGTCGAGGCTGGTGACGGTCTCCAGCGTCTTCACGTTGAGCGCCTCCGCGATCTCGGCCGTAGTCGCGGAGCTGAGAACGACGTCCTCCGGGACGAGGGCGATCGCTCGGGGTAATGGTTGGCGCACCTTGAGCTTCGATTCGGCCCGTGCGGCCAGGCCGAGTGACACGAGTTCACGGGCGAGCGACATCTCGGTTTCGAGGTCAGTGTCAATGGCGGCCGGGTCGAACTCCGGCCAATCCGTCAGGTGTACCGACTGATCGGTGCGCGACAGGTTCTGGTGGAGCGCGTCCGCCGTGAACGGACAGATCGGCGCCAGCAACTGCGTGACCAACGACAGACACTCGTGGAGGACGGTGTGGGCGCTGACGTCCGACGCCTTCCAGAATCGCGGCCGACTCCGGCGCACGTACCAATTGGAGAGCTCGTCGACGAACGCATCGAGGGCTTGCGTCGCTCGCAGCGCGTCGAAGTCCTCGAGCGCTTCCGTGATCTCGCGGACGGTGCTGTGCAAGCGCGATCGTATCCAGCGGTCCATGACGTGATCGCTCGACGTGGCGGCGCCGGCGCCGGCGGCCGGCGGCTCCCAACCATCGAGGTTGGCGTAGGTCACGAAGAACACGTACGTGTTCCACAATGTGACGAGAAAGCGGTTGGTGGTCTCGTCGATATTCTCGAGGTACACCCGCTTCGGGGTCCACGGCGAGCTCGCGTACGCGAAGTTCCAGCGCAAGGCATCTGCGCCTCGGGTGGTGAGCACGGACCACGGGTCGACCACGTTGCCCTTGGTTTTCGACATCTTCTGGCCGTCTTGGTCGAGCAGGAGCGCGAGGCACACGACGTCGCGGTACGGCGCGCGGCCGAACACGAGGGTGTTCACCGCGAGCAGCGAATAGAACCATCCG
The DNA here is from genome assembly GCA_025357995.1 of Acidimicrobiia bacterium. Taxonomy (GTDB): domain Bacteria; phylum Actinomycetota; class Acidimicrobiia; order IMCC26256; family JAENVU01; genus JAENVU01. The sequence goes on from JANYLF010000123.1 coordinate 1,047, forward strand.
CGCGTTTGGTCGATCGCCTCGCAGATGAAATCGGCGGGGAAGCGACGTGCAAAGTGGTCCTGATTCTCGAACGGGTAGTGCCACTGGGCGGCGGGCATGGCGCCGGAATCGAACCACGCGTCGAGCACCGACTCCACCCGGTCCGCGCTCCCGCCGCAGTGCTCGCACGCGAGCGTCACGTCGTCGACGAAAGGCCGGTGCAGATCGAGGTCGGCGAGGTTGACCGATGCCCGCTCGGACAGTTCGGCCACCGAGGCGACACAAGTGTCTCGGCCACATTCGCGACAGCGCCACACCGGGATCGGCGTGCCCCAGAAGCGGTCGCGCGACAACGCCCAATCCACGTTGTTTGCCAGCCAGTCGCCGAACCGACCGTGACGAATGTGTTCGGGATGCCATCCGATCAGCTCGTTCTCTTCGATCAGCTGTTCTTTCAGCTGTGACGTGCGCGCGAACCACGTGGGCTTCGCCCAGTAGATGAGTGGTGTGGCGCACCGCCAACAGTGGGGGTAGGAGTGCTCGTACGGCGCGACGAGTACGAGCCGGTCGTTGGCGCGCAATGCGTCGATCAACGCGGCGTCGGCGTCTTTCACAAACTCGCCTGCGCCGATCGGTACTTCGGCTTCGAAGCGCGCTTGCGCGTTGACCGGATTCAGCATCGGCAGGCCGTTGGCCTCTGCGACCTCGCGGTCGATCTCGCCGAACGCGGGCGCGAGATGCACGATGCCGGAGCCGTCGTCGACGGTCACGAAGTCGGCGGCCACCACGCGTCCCCCGTTGGCGGATTCCGGAATCGGGAGCCACGGAAAAGGCCGCTCGTAGTGCAGGCCGACCAGCGTTGTCGCGTCGACCGCGCCGATCACCTCCGCGCGATCGCCGAATATCGCGTCCACTCGGGCGGCGGCCAGCACGAGGTCACGTCCGCCGTCGACGTGCACTCGCACATACGGAACGTCGGGTCCGACGGCGGCCGCCACGTTGCTGACGAGCGTCCAGGGAGTGGTGGTCCATACGAGGAGATCGAAATCGGCATCGAGGACGGGAAACCGCACGTAAACGGAGTCCTCGGTGATATCGCGGTATGCGCCGGGTTGACCGAGTTCGTGGCTCGACAGGGCGGTGCCACACCGGCCGCAGTACGGCACCACCTTGGAGCCCTCGTAGATCAGCCCCTTGTCCCACATCTCGTGGAACTGCCACCAGACGCTCTCGATGAACGGGTTGCTCATCGTCGTGTAGGCATCGGAGAGATCGAGCCACATCCCGATGCGGGTGGTCATCGCGGACCAGTCCTCCACATAGCGCTGGACTGAATCCCGGCACCGGCGGTTGAACGCCTCGATCCCGTAGTCCTCGATCTGCGGCTTGCCCGAGAATCCGAGCTCCTTCTCCACCTCGACCTCGACGGGCAGACCGTGGCAGTCCCAGCCGGCCTTACGGGCCACGTATTTACCGCGCATGGTGTGGAAACGGGGATAGATGTCCTTGAAGAGTCGGGCCCACACGTGGTGGATTCCGGGGCGGCCGTTCGCCGTGGGGGGACCTTCGTAGAAAACCCACTCGGGCGCGTGTTCGCGGCGGCGGAGGGACTCGGCGAAGACGTCGTGCTCTCGCCACTGCCCGAGAATGTGCTCTTCGAGCGCGACGAGGTCGAGACGAGGGTCCACGGGGTCGAACGGCACCGGCGTACCCTATTCGGGACCCTCTTGTACTCCCGGGGACTTGGGCGACTGCACTAACATCCGCCGCTTCCCGTCGCCACCCAGAGGATTCCCGATGGCCAAGGCCACCGGCCGGAAGGCCCCCACCGCTCCCAAGGCGGCCACGAACAAGAAGACCACCACGGCCAAGAAGCCGTCGCCGCCCAAGGCCGCGGCCAAGCCGTCGACGGTGAAATCCTCGCCTGCGAAGAAGACGGCCGCCAAGAAGGTCCCCGCGAAGCCGGTCGTGAAGAAGGCCCCCGCGAAGGCGGTCGTGAAGAAGGCACTGGTGAAGAAAACGGTCGTGAAGAAAGCGGTCCCCGCGAAGAAAGCGGTCGTGAAGACCGCGGCCGTGAAGAAGGTTGTGAAGAAGGTTGTGAAGAAGGTGGCTCCCGCGAAGAAGGCGGTGGTCAAGAAGTCGGCGCCGGCGAAGAAGATCGCGCCGGCCAAAGCTGTGAAGAAGGCCGCGCCCGAGCCCAAAATCGTGGTCAAGAAGGCACCGGCCGGCGCCACGTGTCCATTGTCGGGGATCTTCGTTCCGAAGCAGTCGCCGAACATCACGCCGAAGACGCTCGAGAAGCTGCGCGAACTCCTCGCCGAGGAGCGTGAGCATCATCTGCGTCAGGCCGCCGACCTCCAGGCGGACGCGGAGGCGCTGGTGAACGATCGCGAGCAGGGCGACACGCAATTCGACGAAGAGTCCGGGGAGGGCGACACGATCAGTGTCGAGCGTGAGCGGGATCTGATGTTGTCGGCCACGGCACGGCTCGCAGTCGAGGAGATCGATCATGCACTCGAGCGCATGACGGCCGGAACCTACGGCCTGTGCTCGCCCGCGGGCCGGCGGATTCCCGTCGCGCGGCTCGAAGCGATTCCGTGGGCCGATACGTGTGTCGACTGTAAGCAGCGTGTCGAGCGTCGCCGATAAACGGGGACTGCCGCGCTGGATTTCACCCGCCATCGTCGGCGCGGTCCTCGTCCTCGATCAGCTCACGAAGTCGTGGATCGTCGCGACGCACTCCTTGTCGCCGCTCACCATCGTGGGCCACGACATCGAGTTCCGAGTCGCGCGGAACTCAGGCGGCGCGTTCAGCAGTTTCACCAACGCGACCGTGGTGCTCGCCCTGCTGGCCATCGGGCTCAGTGTTTGGCTGGTGCGCACCTTGCGGGCATCGACCGATCGATGGACGATCGTGAGCCTGTCGCTGGTGCTCGGTGGTGCGCTCGGGAATCTGTCGGACCGCTTCTTCCGATCGCCGGGATTCCTCCGCGGTCACGTGGTCGACTTCGTGAAGGTGTACACGTTTCCGTCGTTCAACGTGGCCGATTCGGCGATCACCTGCGGTGCAATCCTGCTGGTGCTCCTGAGCTTCCGCCCGAATCGTGCGACAAGAGCGGAAGGCAAGAGTGGACAAGATGAGTGAGCCGGTGGTGGTGCCGGAGTCACTCGGCGGTGAGCGGGTGGATCGGGCCGTCGCGTTGCTCACGGGATGGTCGCGGAACGCGGTGCGCGAGATGGTCGAACGCGGCGACGTGCTGGTCGACGGCGCGCCCGCGACGCGCAGTTCCCGGCTCGTCGCCGGCGCGACGCTCGAATGGCGCGGTGAGCCGGCGGTGGCGCCCGCGCCCGGTCCGGAACCCGATGTCGAGTTCTCCGTGGTGTACTCCGACGACGCGGTGATCGTGGTCGACAAGCCCGCGGGTCTGGTGGTGCATCCGGGCGCCGGTCACCCGCACGGCACGCTGGTGGGCGGGCTCCTGGCTCAGTTCGATCTTGCCGGTGTCGGCGACCCGATGCGGCCGGGCGTCGTGCATCGTCTGGACCGCGAGACGAGTGGGTTGCTGGTCGTGGCGCGTACTGCGCACGCGTACGACGAGCTCGTGGCGGCGCTGGCCACCCACACGGTCGCGCGCCGATACGTTGCAGTGGTCCGGGGGATTCCGAGCGCGACGCGTGGCACGGTGGATGCGCCTATCGGCCGATCGCCGCGATCACCAACCCGTATGGCGGTGCGCACCGGTGGCCGCGAGGCGCGTACGCACTACGAGGTCGTCGAGCAGTTCGCCGACACTGCGCGGCTGGCGGTGGAGCTGGAGACCGGTCGGACGCATCAGATCCGCGTCCACTTGGCCGCGATCGATCATCCGGTCCTGGGCGACACGGTCTACGGGCAGGTCGACGTTCGGGTGGCGCGTCCGTTCCTCCACGCGGCCGAGTTGGAGTTCACGCACCCGGTGACGGGCGAGGCGATGGCGTTCGCGTCGCCGCTGCCCGCGGACTTGCAGCGCGCGCTCGCGGCACTCGCCGACCCACGAGCCGCAACACCGTCAGATTGAAGATGATGGCGCTGCCGGCGATCGCGACGGCACGGACTTCGGTGGCGTCGGTTCCCGCACTGATCGCGTGCACGGTGCCACTGATCCACACGACGTAGCTCAGCATATGAATCGCGCGCCAGAGCCGCCGTGGCAGGCGTCGCATCGCGAGCGATGACAGCTCGACGGCGATGAGTGCGTACGCGGCGACGATGCCCCAGGTGACCGCACCGGGTCGCCACGCGGCGGCCATGGGCACGCTGAGCGCGGCGGGGCCGAACGCGACGGTCGGGTCGAGCGTGAGTCCGGCAAGGTGCAGCGCGAGGAACACCGCGCTCATCGCTCCGAGCCAACGGTGAAGGTCTTGTTGCCACGCGGGCGTGGGTTGACGGCGCAGTCGACCGGACAAGATGAGCCCGAGCACGATCGCCCCACCCGCGGCGCCCCAGGCGACGAACCCGGTGGCGCGCGCGACGTACCACCACACCTTGGGATTCACGCGACGAGGGCCAAGAGGTTGGTCGTCGCATGACGGGTACCGTCACGGCCCAGGAGGACTCCGGTCGCATTCTTGGCTTCGAGCAAGGCGACGCCGGCTTCGGTGCCGGCGAGCAGTGCGGCGGTGGCGAGCGTCTCGGCATCGACCGCACGATCGGCGATCACCGTGGCCGCGGCGGCAGAGGCCGCGGCCGGTGCGCCGGTCGCCGGGTCGATGACGTGATGAACGATCTCGGTTCCCCGCCGCCACCGGCGCTTGGTGATGGCGCTGGTGGCCAGACCACCCGCGGCCAGCGCGACGGCGCGGCCCGGGAGATGGTCCAACTCGATCGTCCACCCGTGCGGCTGGGGGCACGAGCCCACCACCTTGAGGTCGCCGCCGATGTTCACCATCGCGCCGTCGGCTCCCGCGGCGCGGAGTTCGTCGGCGACGATGTCGGCCGCAAGTCCCTTGCCGATGCCCCCGAGATCCACGCGCACGTCTGCCGGCAGGCACACGGCGCGCACGATGGGGTCGAGTTCGATCCCGTCGCAGCCGGGAACGCGGGGCGTTGGTCCCGCGAGTGGCGGACCGATCGCGGCGATTTCGGTGAAGGTCCGGTCGTAGCCCGCGTGTTCGAGCGCGTCGATCACCGTCGGGTCGAAGACGCAGTCGAGATCGCGCCACGCGTCGATCGCCGCGGCGACCGCACGGTACGTGTCGAGGCTGAGGCGTACCGGCCGGCCACGCGCGTCGTTGAGTCGGCTGAGTTCGGAGTCGGGACGAAATCGACTCCACCGGGACTCGAGCTGGACGATGCGCCTGCGGGCGGTTTGGAGCAGTCGCTCCGAACCGCCGAGCACGATGACGTGCGCGCTGGTGCCCATCGCCTCGAAGCGCATGGATTGCATCAGGACGGGCCGGTCTTCGTCGTCGATGCGGGGGCGGGCGCGGCGACCGGAGCGGCCGGTGCGGGCGCTGTTCGCGCTGG
>JANYLF010000219.1 GCA_025357995.1 Acidimicrobiia bacterium
ATTCGTTCGGCGTGGTCGTTGCTCGGGACGCCTCCCGAGCTGCTCGACTCCGCTCGTTCCTCGCTCCGTCTCGGGCGTGCGTCGGTGTGATTGAACCGGCTACGACGTTCGGATCCTGATGGCGGCGGTGAGCGCGTGAACGACTTCGCGGTAGTCGCCGACGATGCCGATGTCGGCCGCGTCGAACACGAGCGCGTTTGGGTCGGAGTTGATCGCGAGGATTGTGCCCGCAGTGCGCACGCCGATCATGTGGTTGAACTTCCCGTTCGCACCGATGCTCACGTACAACCGAGGCGCGATCGTGCGGCCGGTGATGCCGATCTGGCGTGCGCGCGGAAGCCACCCAAGGTCGGTGACCTTACGAGTGGCCGCGAGTTCCGCGTCGAGCACGTTGAGGAGCGGATCGAGATTTCGGTAGTCGCTCGGGTCCACGCCTTGGCCGACCCCCACCACCACGTGCGCGTCGGCGAGCGTGTCGAGGTCGTCGTCGCGGGTACGGGCGAGAATCTCGACGCGACTCTTGGCCTCGATCGGGATCACGGTGACCGGCGGTGTGTGCACGCGCGGCGCGCGACGGGGTAACACGCCGGCGCGCACCGTGGCCATTTGCGGTCTCGTGGTGCACCGGATCGCGGCGACGATCTGACCACCGAACGCCGGTTTCCACGCCACGAGCTCGGCGGCGTCACGGTCGAGCTCGACCGCGTCACCGGTGAGTCCGGTGCCAAGACTCGCGGCGACGCGTGACGCGACCTCCCGACCCCAGGCGGTGCTCGGCGCCAGGATCGCCCACGGGTCGAGGGCTTGGGCCCAGACCACCACTCCGGCCGCCGTGTCCTGCTCGTTGGCCAGGGTGATCCCTTCGAGATGCACCACGCTGTCGGCACCCCAGGCGCCGAGTTCGTCGAGGGTGGGTTCGTCCAACGGTTCGGTGACAAGCGCGACCGGGGACGTATCGAGGTCGCGCGCCGCGCCGAGCAACTCGCGTGCGAGCCGGGCGCGGTCAGGTTCGACGATGACCCCAATCTCGACGGCCTGGAGATCCGCGACGGCCGCGACCGTTCCGCAATCGAGGTCGGTGTCGTGATCGCGGTCGAGCGCGCCGCGTTCCACGAGGAGCGCGACTGCGGCGTCGATCTGTTCTGCGAGCGATGCACGCGCGTCACGCTGGGCGACGCGCGCTCCACCCACATGGCGCGTCTCGCCGACCTGGGTCGGGCTCGCGGCTGCTCCCCACGGACCGGGGCCGAGATCGGCCGGTGTCAGCGTACGGATGCGATCGCTCGCGACCGCCGCGCGTCCGGGGGGGTCCACCTTGCACGGATCGATCAGGCGCTCGGCCGTGCTCACGACCGTGGGGAGATCGACTCGGATCTGCGCCCACCCGTCGTCGTGCTCGGCGCGGATGTCGAGCGTGCGGGCCGTGAGGGCGAGATGACGAGCGCCGGTCACGAACGGCAGCCCCAGGAGCTGCGCGACTTCGGGCCCGACCTGACCGGTATCGGCATCGACCGAGTTCCGGCCCACCAGCACGAGATCGAACGGTCCTTCGCGCTCCAGGGCCGCGGCGAGGGCGCGGGCGCTCGCGAGGGTGTCGGAACCCGCGAAGGCCGAATCGGTGATGAGGATGCCGCGGGTGTCGACCGCGCGGTCGGTGCCCCATGCGATGGCTTCGCGGAGACAGTCTTCGGCGGCGGCCGGCCCGAGCGTGAAGACCGTGACGCTCCCGCCGCCGTCGGCTGCGAGGGCAACGGCCTGTGCGACCGCCCGACGGCAGTAGGCACTCAACTCGAGATCGAGCCCGGCGCGTACGAGGCGGCCGTCGGGGCCGAGCGTCATCTCCTCGAACGCGGGAATCTGTTTGACGAGTGCGGCGATACGAAGGCTCATCGGAGCAGGATGCTACGGGGCGGTCAGCGCGCGGAGGGCGCCGAGCTGGTCGCAGTAGTGCTCGACGGAGTGGTGGACGAACCGAATCGCGGCTCCGGTCGCGCCGACCGTGCGCATCCGTTCGAGCGCCGCGGCGACATGGTCGGGCTCCTCGAGTGGATCCCACGGCCGGTCGTTCTGCACGATGATCTCGATCGGTATGGCGCGTGCGTTCCACGCGTCGGTGTCGCGGGCGCGGGTGAGTAGTTCGCCGAGTTCGACGGTGCGGAGACCGAACGGTGCCCACGCGTCACCGAGTTCGACCGCGCGCCGCAACGAACGCGCGGTGCGACCACCGACCCACATGGGCACGTGGGCTTGGGTCGCGTGCGGTTCGACGAGGAAGTTGTCGAAGGCGAAATGATCGCCCGTGTACTTCGGCCGCGCGTGCGAAAGTGCGGCGCGCAACGCGCGCATCGCGTCGTCGGCACGTGAGCCGCGATGTTCGAACTCCGCGCCGAGGAGCGCGAACTCGGCTTCGAGCGACCCCGAACCCACGCCGAGGATGACGCGGCCGTTACTCACCACGTCGAGCGTGCCGTAGCGCTTCGCGATCGCAAGGGGGTGGTGATAGCCGAGTACCAGCACGAACGTCGCGAGCTTGATGCTGGTCGTGTGCGCCGCGAGATACCCGAACGTCGCGAGCGGGTCCCAGTACGTGGCGCCGCGCACCTCCGCCCCGTCGACCGGGACCGCCACATGCTCGCTGCACGTGCAGAAGTCGTACCCGAGTCGCTCGGCTTCGACCACCACGCGCGCGATGTCCGCGATCCCGGCCTCGACTTCCCAGCGGGCGTGCGCGCCCGGCAGGCGCGTGACCACAGGCGTCACGATGCCGATGCGCAAAGACGCGGATGCGGTCACTGCCGACGCCGTCAGCTCGCCACCGCGGTTGCGGGCGCGAGCGGTTCCGCGTGCGGCTTCGCGATCCG
>JANYLF010000247.1 GCA_025357995.1 Acidimicrobiia bacterium
ACCGCGGCGATCACTTCGCCGATGCGGGCGTCGGAATCGCGGATGGACGCAGCGGCGATCTCCGAGTGCGGGCCACCTTCGTGCATCGCCGTGTCGGTCAACGTGAAGTTCACCCACATGAAACGCGGCAGCGGATACGACACGTCTCGGTAGCTCCCACTGAGGATGCCCACCGCCTGCTCCACGCACATGTGGTCCACAATCGTGGACCACGAGTAGTCCTTCGACGGTCGCACGAACCGCTCGGTCGAATGCGGCAGGCCGATCGGATCGTTGGGGATCGGCGGAACCTCACCGCGGCGGAAGAAGTCGAACGTGGAGTAGTTCGCATCCACGTCGCACGGTTCGTTGCACGACGCGGTGAACGCGTCGGACCACGTGCGGTGGATCGCGGTGTGGATCGATTCGGTACCGGCCGCGAGCGTGTCCATCGCCTGGGGCCAGGTGGCGCTGGAGTTGGTGATGATCTGCTTGCCCTGCGCACGGTCCCACCATGCGTTGTTCAAGATGCCGTGATGACCCGGATGACGACCCGTGATGATCGACGTGTGATTTGCCAGCGTGATCGTGGGCAGGCTCGCCATCGCACCGTGTTGGTACGAGGTGCCCATCGCCATGAGCCGCGCCACGTTGGGCGCTTCGCCGCTCGCCGCCATGTCGTACAAGACGTTGGGGTTGGTGCCGTCGAACAGGAAACCGATCACGTGTTTCGGACGTCCCGCGTCGATGTCGAGCACGTCGAAGCGAACCTCGCCGTCTTGGCCCGCGAGGTAGGTGCCGTCGGCGTGCGGCGCGGCGCCGAGCAGGTGGAGGATCGTGGGCGCGACATCGACGAGTCGACCGCTGCGCGCCACCAGGCCGTCGTTGCGCACGCCTTTGCCCGCGATCACGAACGGCGCGCGGGCCTGCACTACGCCGAGCGATCCGTGCTCGCCCCGATGACCGCCTTGGTCTTCCCAGTTGTGGGCCGACGAGTGGATCACGCACAGGTCCGGCGCCGACGGGTGATCGAAGAGCTGAGCGATGGTGTCGTAGGCATGCGGGTAGGCATTGACGGTGCGGTGCGGATAGGCGTTGGCGCGCTCGTCGGCGAGCGGCGCGAACTTCTCGGTCGACTGATCGGCGAGCGGGTCGGTGCCGGTAGATCCCAGACGCTCGTACGACTCGTCGCCCGTGCCGGGCCCGGTCCGGCGGAACGTGACCGAGCCGTCGTGAGTGCGGGCCTCGTAGTGATCGCCGTGACTCATCACGACCATGTCGACAATGGGCTCGAGTGACGAGTCGAGCAGGATCTCGAGCGCGCGGTCGGCGTCGGCCTCGTGCTCGGGCGCGATGTGGTGGGTGGCAGTCGGAGGAGTCACGCCCGCAGCGTACCGACGCCTCTCCCCGTCCGGCTTCTGTGTCGCGGACGGGCTGCTGGGGCGACCCAATTGCGACGCGAAACGGTCGGGAGCGGCGCGAAATGGAGGGTTGGGGCACGCTTGGCCCGGAATGACGGGCGCGAGTAGTCTCCTGACCCTTGTGCGTGGCCCTCGTGGTCGCGCGCGCCCGGGGGTCCTCGGGCGCAGTATCGACATAGAGAGTGGATCTGTGCGCACCTTCCATCCCAAAGAGTCGGATATTCATCACGGCTGGCACGTGATCGACGCCGAAGGCATCGTGCTCGGCCGCCTGGCCACCGAGATCGCCGGCCTGCTGCGCGGCAAGCACAAGCCCACGTTCGCCCCGAACGTGGACGGCGGCGACCACGTGATCGTGATCAACGCATCGAAGCTCGACATTTCGCTGCGCAAGTCTTCGGACAAGCTCTACTACCGCCACTCCGGCTACCCCGGCGGCATCCGCTCGGAGTCACTCGGCCAGCTCATCGGCCGCAACCCGGAGCGCGTGATCAAGCTCGCGGTCCGCGGCATGCTGCCGAAGAGTCGCCTCGGCCGTGCGCAGTTGAAGAAGCTGCGCGTCTACTCCGGCCCCACCCACCCGCACGCCGCGCAGGAACCGCAGACGCGGGTCCTCACCAACTCGTCGAGGACCGCCAAGTGAGCAAGCCACTCATCCAGACCACCGGCCGACGCAAAGAAGCGGTTGCCCGTGTGCGCTTTCGTCCCGGCACCGGCAAGATCGTGGTCAACGGTCGTGAGTTCGAGCAGTACTTCCACATCGCCACGCACCGCATGGCGGCGACCGAAGGTCTGCGCATCACCCAGACCGCCGACGTGTACGACGTCGACGCCACGATCCGCGGCGGCGGAACGACCGGTCAAGCCGGTGCGTTGAGTTTGGGGATTGCGCGTGCACTCGTTTCGCTCGACCCCGAAGCGCGCCCGGGCTTGAAGAAGGCCGGCCTCCTCACGCGTGACGCGCGGGAGAAGGAGCGGCGCAAATATGGGCTCAAGAAGGCCCGCAAGGCGCCGCAGTACTCCAAGCGGTAGCCGCGCGTTCGGTCGCGCACCATGGCGCCCCACTTCGGTACCGATGGCATCCGCGGCGTCGCGGGTACGGAAATCACCGTTGAACTCGTGCACGCGCTCGGTCTGGCCGCGGTGCAAGCGCTCGGCGCGGATGTGCCGTTCCTGATTGCGCGGGATACCCGGGAATCCGGACCCATGCTCGAAGAAGCGCTGGTCAACGGCATTGTGGAGGCGGGCGGAGCCGTTCGCATCCTGGGTGTTCTGCCCACGCCGGGACTGGCCGCGGCGTGCGCCGCGGCGGACGCCGCGGGAGCGATGATCTCCGCGAGCCACAACCCGTATGCCGACAACGGGGTGAAGCTCTTCGAGCCCGGCGGGCGCAAGTTACGCGACGACACCGAAGCCGCGGTCGAAGCCGCGCTGCACCACATCGTCGACGGCGCGGCCTCTGGCGCAGCGAGCGTGCCGGGCACCGCCATACACGTGGACGGCGCGGTCGACGCGTACGTCGCGCACCTCGTCGAGGCGGTCGGCGGCGGAACTCCGTTCGCGGGCGTGCGCGTGGTGATCGACTGCGCGAACGGAGCGGCGTCGCTCGCCGCGCCGCTCGCCTTGCGTGCATTGGGTGCGACCGTCGACGTGCTCAGCGCGGAACCCGACGGAACCAACATCAATGCCGACTGTGGGACCACGCACCCCGATGTGCTCGCGCGTGAGGTGATCACGCGCGGCGCCGACGCCGGACTCGCGCTCGACGGCGACGCTGATCGCGTGGTTGCGATCGATGCGACGGGTGCGATCGTCGACGGCGATCACATCCTGGCGATCCTCGCCGTCGATCTCGACGGCCGCGGTCAACTGCGCAACCGAGCCATCGCCACCACGGTGATGGCGAACCTGGGTCTCATCCGCGCGCTCAAACCGCGCGGTATCGACGTGATCGTCACGCCCGTCGGCGACCGCCATGTGATCGCGGCGATGGAGGACCACGACCTCGTGCTGGGCGGCGAGCAGTCGGGCCACGTGATCGTGTCCGAGCACGGTGTGACCGGCGACGGTCCGCTCACCGGGATCCTCCTCCTCGACGCCATGGTGCGCGCCGGCCGGACGCTGCGCGAACTTGCCGATGTCGTCACGAAGTATCCGCAGGTTCTGCGCAACGTGCGGGTGACCGATCGCAACGGGCTCGAAGCCGCGACGAGCTTCTGGGACGCGGTGCGTGGCGCCGAGGCCGAGTTGGGTGCGGAAGGCCGCGTGCTCGTGCGGCCGAGCGGGACCGAACCGGTCGTCCGGGTGATGGTGGAAGCCGCCGACGAAGCGACCGCGCAACGCATCGCCGAAGGCTTGGGCGCGGCGTTGATGGCGGTCCTCGGCGGCGTCTGAGTTCGTCCAAAAGTGGCGCCGACGGGCGTCTCGCCCGGGCCCCCGGAATCCGCGGTGCGGTGGAAGTGCTCGTCGTTCCCCCGGAACCGATCAAACCGGCGTCGCAGTAGACTGGGGCGCCTCATGTGCGGCATCGTGGCGGTCCTGCGCCGACCTTCCGACCGGACTCCGCCTGACCTCTCCGGTTTGGTCGATCTCCTCGCGGCGGCGACCGCCGACCTGGCCCGGGGGGCCGCGTCCGAGGCGACGCGAGTCGAGGACTTCCGCGCGGCCGCATCCCATCTGGGGACGGTCGATGCCGCGTTGCGGGGCAGCCCCGGAGTGCGGGCGCTGCTTTCCGACACCGCGGGGCGGTCTCGGCTGGTCTCGGAGCTGGACCGCCAGGATGCGATCGTCGTCGAGTTCGAGGCCGGCCTCGACGACGAGCTCGCGGTCGTGCCGGCTGCGGTCGAGCAGCTCAACTCCGCGTTGTCCGAGATCAAGGATCGGCTGTGGGCGCTCCGGCGCGATCGACTCCGTACCGCGGATGCCGTGGCCGGCCTCGCGGGCGACGTGCGGTCCACGGGCGCGATCGACGGGTTCCTCTCCGTGCAGGTCGCGTTGGCCGCCATCGATCGCCTCGAAGTGCGCGGCCGCGACTCGGCCGGCGTGGAGATCGTCGTCCGCGACTTCGCTCTCGATCTCGGTGACGCCGCGGTGCTCGAACAATTCGCGCGCCGCGCCGACGGATTGCATCGCGATCGCACGCTGCGCATGGTCGACGGCGCGATCTGCTTCGTGTACAAGGCGGCCGCAGAGATCGGTGAGCTCGGCGACAACGTTGCCCATTTACGTGCCGCGATCGCCGGCGACGATCTGCTCCGCGCCGCGCTCGCGAACGAAATCGCGAGCGTGGTGGTGCTGAGCCATACGCGGTGGGCGAGCGTGGGGATCATCTCGGAAGCCAACGCGCACCCGCTGGACCACGAGGAGATCGGCCGCGACAGTTTGGTCTACTCCGCCGCGGCGCTGAACGGTGATGTCGACAACTACGCGGAGTTGGTCGGGCTTCACCGGTTGGCCATCGCGCCGGAGATCACCACCGACGCCAAGGTGATTCCCGCGCTCATCTCGCGCGGTATCGATGCCGGGCTCTCACCGATGGCGGCGTTCCGCGAGGCCGTCGCGGGCTTCGAGGGTTCGGTCGCGATCGGTGCGCACACGAGCGCCGCGCCCGGCCGGGTGTTTCTCGCACTGCGCGGGAGTGGTCAGGGCCTCTACGTAGGACTCGCGGAAGACGCGTTCGTGGTAGCGAGCGAACCGTACGGGCTGGTGGAGGAGACCCAGACCTATCTGCGCCTCGACGGTGAGACCGCGGCCAATCCCGACAACCCGGGCGGCAGCCGCGGCCAGATCGTGGTCCTCGACGCGGCGCACGCGGGAACCATCGCGGGGCTCGAACGCTTCTCCTACGACGGCACGGCGGTTCCCGTGGTGGAGGCCGACTTCGCCCACGCCGAAATCACGACGCGAGACATCGACCGCGGCGAGTTCCCGCACTACCTCTTCAAGGAGATCACCGAAGCGCCGTCTTCGTTCCGCAAGACCCTCCGAGGCAAGATCGTGGAGCGAGACGGTCGGCTGCACGTGGAGCTCGGAACCGAGACGATTCCTGGCGAGCTGCGAGAACGGATCCAGTCCGGCGCGATTCGTCGCGTGATCGTGATCGGGCAGGGGACCGCCGCGGTTGCGGGTCAGAGTCTCGCGGCCGCGTTGGCCGACGCGGTCGGGCCGATGCATTCGCTCCGCGTGACGGCGATGCTCGCCACCGAACTCTCCGGGTTCGGTCTCTCCAACGACATGAGCGACGCGTTGGTCGTCGCGATTTCGCAGAGTGGCACGACGACCGATACCAACACGACGGTCGACTTGGCTCGCGGGCGCGGCGCGGCGGTGATCGCGATCGTGAACCGTCGCAACAGCGACCTCGTCGATCGTTCCGACGGTGTGCTGTACACCTCGGACGGCCGCGACGTCGAGATGAGTGTGGCGTCCACGAAGGCGTTCTACGCACAAGTGGCCGCGGGGTTCCTCCTGGCGGAGGCGTTGGCCGAGGCGTTCGGCGCACCGGCCGCGAGCGACGAGCTCCTCCATGGCCTGCGCGCCTTGCCCGATGCCATGCGCGTCGTCATCGACCGGCGCGAGGAGATTGCGCGGGCCGCATGGCGTCACGCTCCCTCGCGCCGCTACTGGGCGGTCGTGGGCAACGGCGCGAATCGCATCGCCGCGCACGAAGTACGTATCAAGCTCTCGGAACTCTGTTACAAGTCGATCGCGTGCGACGGCACGGAAGACAAGAAGCACATCGACCTGTCGTCGGAGCCGCTGATCCTCGTGTGCGGCGCCGGACTCACGGGATCGACCGCCGACGACGTGGCCAAAGAGCTCGCGATCTACCGCGCGCACAGTGCCGCCGCGATCGCGATCGTGAGCGAAGACGACGACCGCTACGGCGCGGCGATCGATCTCGTGCGCGTGCCGCGAGTGCACCCGCGGCTCGGGTTCGTGCTCAGCGCGATGGCCGGCCACCTCTTCGGCTACGAAGCCGCGCTGGCGATCGACGCGTCGGCGCGACCGCTGCGCGAAGCCCGCGCGATCATCGAAGCGACACCGGTGGAGCAGGACTTGGCGCCACTGTCGCACCAGCTCGCGGGCCTCGCATCGAGCTACTTCGACGGTTTGCGGACCGGTTCGTACGACGGCTCGCTCGAAGCCGGGACCGCGGTACGGTTAGCTTCCGTCTTCCGTTACGCAGCGGGCATCGCTCCGCTCGACCTCTACAGCGCCGAGCACGGCACGCTCGGGACTCCGACGACGATCGTCGCCGATCTGAACGTTGCCCTCACGGAAGCAATCGAACAACTCACCCGCCCCGTCGACGCCATCAAGCATCAGGCCAAGACCGTCACCGTGGGGATCTCGCGCTCGGACGAGACCTTGCTCCAGGTGCCTCTCGTGCAGGCCGTGCTCAGCGCCGGAACACCGCGAGACGGGCTCACCTACAAGATCCTGCGCACGCTCGTGGACCTCGATTCCGCGGTCGCGCGGGTGAGTGGATTCACCCGGTACCGGGTGGAGGGCGACCCCGAGGGCGACGATGCCACGATCGCGCTCCTCGATCGCGGCGGTGTGGCCACGACGATGCGATCACGCACGGAATCGGACTCACGCCTGCGTGGGACGAAGCAGACCGTGGCATCCGAGCGTCAGGTGTTCGTGACGCGTGGTCGCGTCGACGACCGCATCGTCGCGATCGTTCCTGAAGTGAAGGGCACGACGACCGTGGGTCTCACGCTCCTCCACCTCGAACTCGCCGATCGGGTCTCGGCCGATGTGGCCCGCGGTGTGCTCTCGGGGTATCGCCACCGTTACACCGCGTTGCGCGGCGCGGTGACCGAGACCGAGCCCGAGTTCGACGACGCGCGCCTCGCGGCAATTCCCGTCGTCGACCTGCTGACGTTGCCGATAGCGTCGCTCGCCGACCGCTGGCGCTCGTGAACCGACGGGTGCGAATCGACCGGCCGTGAACGGAATCGGCACGAACGTGTACGGCGTCGGTACGGACCTGGTCGAGATTCCCCGATTCCGCTTGGCGCTCGAACGACGACCGACGCTCGCGGCCCGGATCTTCTCCGACGCGGAGCGCGAGTACGCGGCACGGTTCAAGGAGCCGGCCCCCCGGTTGGCGGCGCGGTTCGGCGCAAAGGAAGCCGTGATGAA
>JANYLF010000278.1 GCA_025357995.1 Acidimicrobiia bacterium
CGTTGGCGCCGGCGCGGAGGGCAAGGTCTGGGACCACACCGACAACGACTGGGGCTGGGGGTTGGCGGTGAACCTCTGGGGCGTCATCCACGGCATCCAGGCCTTCGTGCCCGCGATGCTCGCCGGCGGCGGCGACGGTCATGTGGTCAATACGTCGTCGGGCAACGGTGGGATCGCGCCGCTCATCAGCACCGCCATCTACGCGACGACGAAGGCCGCGGTCACCACGTTGAGCGAGGTGTTATGGGGCCAACTGCGGTCGGTCGACAGTCGCATCGGCGTCTCGGTGCTGTACCCGGGACCGAAGGTGCTGCGCACCGGCCTGCTCGAGTCCGCGAGCAAGCGCCCTACTCGCTGGCAGAACGACACGCCACGCACCACGCCGTTCACCACGATCGAGTCGTTCGAGGCCCGCATGCGCGCCGCCGGAATCGAGCCCGACTACACGCCGGTCGAGGCGGTCGCGGAGGAAGCATTCGTGGGCATCCGCGAGAACCGCTTCTGGATCCTGCCGACGAGCGACCGTACCGACGACAAAATCCGCGCGCGAGCCGCGTCGCTGCTTGCCCGCTCGGATCCCACCTACCTCGAGGACTTGTGATGACGAAGTACCTGGTGATCTCGGCCGACTGCCACGCGGGACTCCCGAACGCGGAGTACCGCGAGTGGCTCGACCCGGAGTACCGCGAGCAGTTCGACGCGGCACTCGCCGAACGCGCGCGCATGGCAGAGCTCGCGTCGCAGGGCTTTCTCAACCAGGAGTTCGCCGACGAGTGGCACGCCGAGAACGAGGAAGGCCTGCGCGGCGGTTGGGATGCCGGCCGTCGTGACAAAGAGCTCGATGCCGACGGCGTGGCGGGCGAGGTGATCTTCCCCGATGCCGACGCGGTCAGCTCGGGCGCGTCGGCGCCGTTCGGTGCGGGTCTCGGCGCGACCGGCGACATCCCGCCCGAGTTGCTCATGGCCGGCGCACGGGCTCATAACCGTTGGCTCGCCGAACTCTGCGGCGCGAGCCCGGAGCGGCGGGCGGGCGTCGCGATCGTGCCGATCCTCGCCGACATCGACGCGGCCGTGGCCGAGATCCGCCGCGCACGCGACTCGGGCCTGCGCGGCGGCATCCTGATCCCACCGATGTGGCAGCCCTATGAGCCGTACCACCACCCGCGCTACGACCCGGTGTGGGCAGTCTGCCAAGAGCTGTCGATGCCCGTGCACGTGCACTCGGGAGTGGCCGACAAAGCGTCGTACGGTCCGCACATCGGGATCTACGCCGCCGAGGTGCGATTCTGGTCGGCGCGACCGCTGTGGTTCCTCATCTGGTCGGGCGTGTTCGAGCGGTTCCCGCGGTTGCAGTTCGGAGTCGCCGAGTGTGGCGCGTTCTGGGTGAACGACCTGCTCTGGCGGATGGACCTCGTGTACGAACGCGATCACGGATCGCGCAAGCTCGGCGAGCAGCTCACCGCCAACTTGACGATGAGGCCAAGCGAGTACTTCGACCGCAACTGCTTCATCGGCGCGTCGAACACGCAGCGCCGCGAACTCGCGCGTCGGTACGAGATCGGCGTCGCCAACCTGTGTTGGGGGAACGACTTCCCGCACCCCGAGGGCACGTGGCCCCACACGCGGGAGTTCCTCCGCGACGCGTTCTGCGATATCCCCGGTGACGAGACCGCCGCGATGCTCGGGCTCAACGCGGCAGAGGTGTACGGCTTCGACACCGACGCGCTCGCGGCGCTCGCGGCGCGGATCGGGCCGTGCCCGGAGGACCTCGGCCAATCCGGCGACCCGACCGCGAAGTGGGCTGCACTCAAGCAGGCCGGCCGGCCCTGGCTCACCGGAATCGAGACGCTTCCCCCTGCGCTGGCATGAGCGACGCACCACGGTGGATCGACGGTTGGTGGCGCGTGCGGAGCGGGGCCCGAACGGCCCGGCCCGCAGGGCCGAGAGTGGGATTGGCATGAGCGGCACGGCCGCCGTCGGATTCGATCCGCTGGCTGAGGGCTTCGCGGCCTCGCCGTACGAGCAGTACGAGCAGCTGCGCGACCACGATCCGGTGCATCGGTCCGAGCTACTGCAGGGCTGGGTCGTCACGCGTTTCGAAGACGTCGGGAGATTGCTGCGCGACACAAGTGTCTCGAGCGACATCCACCACGCGACCCCCAACCCGCTCACGATCATGGAGCTCGAGCTGCTGACCGAGCAGCCGCGCGCGTCTCGCACGGTTGTGCTCATGGACGATCCCGACCACGCACGGATCCGCTCGCTCATGGCCGAGCCGTTCCGGCCCCGCGAGATCGAGCAGTTGCGCGAGCGCGTCACCACGCGCATCGACCGCGCCATCGACCGCTTGCGCGAGCAGCACGGCGGCGGACGGGCCGAGATCGACCTGGTCGGCGAGTTCGCGTACCCACTTCCCGTCGAGATCTTCTCGGAGATGCTCGGTATGCCCGAGGAGGACAGCCCGCGCTTTCGCTACTGGGCGCAATGCGTCGCGCGCATGGTGGACCCGATCATGAGCACGGCCGAGCGCGAAGAATGCACTCGCGGTCTCGACGACATGTACGCGTACCTCGAAGAACAGGTCGATCGGAAGCGGGCCCACCCGAACGACGACCTCCTGTCTGCGCTCGTACATGCCGAGATCGACGGGGAGCGCCTTTCGCACGAGGATCTCCTCGCCCAGCTCGTGACCCTCTACCTGGCCGGGCACGAACCGACCGCATCGTTGATCGGCGCGGGCACACTCGCGCTCATCCGCGAACCCGACCAGCTCGCGCACCTGCGCCAGGACCGAGACCTCCTCCGAAACGCGCTCTCCGAGCTGCTCCGCTTTGACGGGCCGAACCACTTCGTCCGGCGCATCACCACCCGGCCGACCGTCGTGGGCAACACCGACCTCCCAGGCGGCGCCGTGATCTACGCGAGCCCCGCGTCGGCGAACCGCGACCCACGACGGTGGGGCGACGATGCCGACCACGTCCGCGTCGACCGCTCCGACGCGAGCCAGCACCTGCAGTTCGGCGCCGGCGTGCATGCGTGCCTCGGCTCGCATCTCGCGCGACTCCAGGCCGAGATCGCGTTCACCGCGATCCTCGATCGTCTCGCCCACCTCGAACTCGCGGGCACCCCGGACTGGGGGAACCGCATGTTCATCCGCGGGCTGACCGCGCTGCCGATCGCGTGCAGCATTCGGGACCGCGTCGCGTGAGGGCCGTTGTTCCCCGATGCCGGCTCGGAAGTCGAAGCGCCCGAGCTTTGACGATCACGTACGCGAGGATGGCGCCATGACCACCGAACCGACATCGACACAACCCGCACGACGGTCAGGACGCGGACGCGCTCGCGTCGGTGCGGTCAGTGGATTGGTCGCGCTCGTGATGCTGGCCACGGCGTGCAGTAGTGGATCGTCGTCGCACTCCACCCCCATCAGCGCCCCGACCCGCACCGCCGCGACCACGTCCACCACCGTCGCGGCCGGACCAACCGCCGCGCCGGCTGCGCTCGTGGCCGCGCGACCCTTCACGGTGCACGAACCCCCCGGAGTCGCGGCCACGACTCCGAAGCCCTTGCTGATCTTGCTGCACGGCTACGGCGTGACCGGCGCGATCCAGGAGGCGTACCTCAAACTCACACCGGCAACCGACGCTCACGGCGTGCTGTTCGTGCATCTCGACGGGACGCTGAACGGACAGAACTCGCGGTTCTGGAACGCCACCGATGCCTGCTGCGGACGCGGCAGTGGAGTCGACGACTCCGCGTACATCGCCGCGGTCATCGCCGATGTGAGCGCTCACTACAAGGTCGACCCCCGCCGCGTGTTCATCGTGGGTCACAGCAACGGCGGGTTCATGTCCTACCGGATGGCGTGCGACCACTCAGACAAGATCGCGGCGATCGTGAGCATCGAAGGCGCGACCTGGTCGGACCCGAGCCGGTGCAAGCCGACGCAGGCCGTCGCCACCCTCGAGGTCCACGGCCTCGCGGATCAGACGATCAAGTACGACGGCGGGGCCATCGCTGCCGCGAAGTACCCGGGCGCGCAGGCGACCGTCGAAGCCTGGGCTCGTTACGACGGCTGCACCCTGACCGCGGACCGTCCGGCTGCGCCGTCGCACGCCATCGTGGCGCAGCTCCCGCCGGCCACGGTCCTCTCGTACTCGAAGGGCTGTACGACCAACGGCCACGCGGAACTCTGGACCCAACCCGGCGGTGTGCACATTCCGGCCTTCGGCCCGACGTTCGCGGACCAGGTCGTGACGTTCCTACTCGCGCACCCGAAGCGTTAGCGCGGTCGCGAGCCTTGGAGACGACCTTGGGGGACCGAGGGTTCAGTCGTCGCCGACGGTAACGAGACCGAGCTCCACGAAAATCTCGAGCCGCGCGCGCTCGAACTCCGCCTCGTCGATCTCTCCCACCTCGCGGAGCTTGCCGAGCTCGCCGTAACGAGCCATGAGCGCGTCTTCGTCGACCGCGGGCTGCTCGGCCCCTGCGACCTCGCGATCCTCGCGCCGCCCGCGCTTGTCGGCCGCGCGCGTTTGGCGCTTCAGCTCCCGCGCCCGTTTTTCGAAACTCTCGCGTCCTCGTGCCATATCGGTATCGCCTACTTCCGTCTGTGAGTCGCACATCAACGGGCGGCGGGTTCGCCGGGATCTCCGACCCGATCCGAAACAACGTTCCGGGAGGCCGAACAACTCCGAGGTGCGCAATGCGGCGGGGTGAATGTCCGCCATGGGGTCTCGGCCCCTAGTTTCGCGCACCGGAGTGCCACACCACGGCACGGGGGAACCAGGACGCAGTCACAGCTGCGTTTTCGCGTCGTCGGCGTCAGCCCGATGCCACGGAACGCCGCAACAGCTCGCCGTAATGGCCGGGATCCGCGACCGATGGCTCGGATTGAAGGAACTCGAGCAGGACATCCACGAAACGTTCCGGCCGCTCCACGTGCGGGAAGTGCCCGACCCCTTCGAAGATCTCGAGCCGACTCCCCGGTATCGCTGCGTGCGCCGCGTCGGCGTGCGCGACCGGGATGATCGGATCGGAGTCGCCCCAGATGATCAGGGTCGGCACCTCCGCGGCGAGGTACAGCCGGTTGGAGGCATTGATCGTCTGGCCCCCCGGATCGATGACCGCGCGCACGGTGCGGACGAACGCGGCGCGATGCTCCGGCTCCGTCAACGCTGCGTACGCATCCCACATCTCCGCAGCCCGCGGCGCACGCCAACCGAGGCGCTCGACCGTACGCGCCACCGCGTTGCCCGCGTCGCGCACGAACCCGGGGAAGAGCGCGGGCATCACGTACTCGGCACCGGGAAGCGCCGCGGCGCGCAAAATCCAGTTCACCTCGCGGCCCAAGCCGCCACTGTTCACGAGGACAAGTCGCTCCGCGAGCTCCGGATGCTGGTACGCAAGCTGCATGGCAATACCGCCGCCGAGGGACTGACCGACGACCGTGACCCGATCGATCTCGAGCACGCCGAGCAGGTCGCGCAGCATCGCGGCGAACCCGCCGAGCGAGTAGTCGCCCACCGGCGCCGCCGACTCGCCGTGGCCGAGGAGATCGGGTGCGATCACGCGACACTGCCGCGCGAGGCGCGGCATGACGGCCCGCCACGTTCGAGAACTCCCCGCGAGACCGTGGATGAGGAGGAGGTTGGGACCCTCGCCGGCCATGCGATACGCCATCTCTTGACCATGGAGCGAGATGGTTCGGGGCTGGAACTGCGAGTTCATACTCAACGGAGTACCACGCCCGAGTACTGCTGACCAGGGTCTGCGTCCTCGAATCCCGGGTCTTCTGTCACTCCCCGCATTCGGCGCGGGGCGCTACGAGCAGCCTTGCGTATCGACTGGGGTGGAATTGCGGCTTCCGGCCGCGAGTTCGTCGCGGATCTGCGATGGCGCGAGTGCGTACGCCTCGGAACTGTCGGTGGTGCTGGCCGCGAACACGAGCCCGACGACCGTGCCCGTAGTGTCGACGACTGGCCCGCCGGAGTTCCCGGGAACCACGGAAGCGGCCAAGACCTCGACCGTGCGCGTGATCTCGCCCGTATTGAAGATGTTGTATCCCCGCGCGGGCTCCTCGCCCCGGATCGCGGCCGGGACCACCCGCTCGTCGCCACCCTGGGGATACCCGATGACGACACCAATTGTGCGGGGCGCAGGATCGGACGCGCTGAGCGGCAGTGGCACGAAGCCGGCACCGGGCACCGAGAGCACTGCGACGTCGTCATCCGGGTTGAAGAACACGACGATCGCTCGCCGCGTTCGACCGTCGGCGGTGAGGATCTCTACGCGATCACTCCCCGCGACCACGTGCGCGTTCGTGACGATCGCGGTGGGTGTGATCGGCCAGCCCGAGCCGGACTTGAGGGTTCCGCATCCCGCGGAGTCGGCCAACACCTTTACCGTCGCTCGGGTCGCCGTCTCGGTACCGCGCGTATCGAGCTGCGCCGGAATCGGAACCCGCGCGAGGGAACTCCCTCCGAGCCCCGCAAACACGTTTGGGAATCCACTGTCGGCGATCGCCTTCCGAATCTGCGCCAGCGGGGCGGGGACGGTGGGGGCAAACGAATCGAGCGTGCGGATCACCTCCGACTGCTGGATCTGACGATCCAGCGTGGCGAAGCGACTGTCCTGAAACGTGAGTCCCAGGTACCACGTACACATGAGGACGCCGGCCAGCGCCACCACCGCGCCCAGACCAGAGTCGAGCGCGGCGACCCGGGACGCGAGCGTACGGACGCGGAGTCGGACGCGAAAGCCGATGGTCGCTCCCACACCTTGGAAGAGGAACACGCTCGCGAGGAAGACGCCGGTCGCCACCCACGCGCGCGTCTGCTCCGACGTCGGTGGCGCGGCGACGAATCGCGAGATCGGTGGCGCCACGAGCGTCCCCACCAAGATGCCGAGGAACAAGCCGGCGAGGGACAACCCGACCCAGCTCAACCCACGCCGGAACCCCGAGACGGAAAAGCCGATGGCGAGCGCCACGATCGCGACATCGAGCAGGTTCACCCACCGATTCTCGCCGCTAGGACGCCCCGTTCCTCGGCGGGACGGCGGCGACCTGCACCACCACGCGCGCGAAGGCGACGACGCGAACCCGAAGCCGCGTGGGGCGGCCGCGACCGAGACGGCGTGCAGTCCGGGTGATCGCGGCGCGCACGACTGGCCCGATCACCGGTGCGTTCGTGACGCGGAGCACCGCGCGCGCGACGCGCGGCATGCCGTCGGTGGGTGCGGGAAGCAGCGTGAACCCGGAATATTGCGCATGGAGAATGGCCGACGCCTGCGCCTGGCGAACCGCGACCGCGAGGAACCCGTCGACCGACTGATCGTGGTGATGGACCGCCGCGAGGTTGCGATCGAACACGCCGACCATCCCCGCGCGTGAGCAGCGCAGACCGAACTCGGTGTCCTCGAGCAGGAGGCGCTTGAAGCCGTCGACCGCCTGCGGCACCCGCTCGCAGTCCGCACGGCGCAGCGAGACGTTGCCGCCCCACAGGGCGAGCAGCACGAGATCGGGATGCTCGTCGATCAAGCAGCACTCCGTCTCGTAGTCGGCCGAGTAGATCGACGCAGTCACACTCCGCCGCACGCGCTCCGGTGCGACCGGTAGGTAGCCGACGACCACGCGGTTCGGCACGAACTCGTGCGCGGCGCGATGGCCCGCGACGAGACCGGGCGCGGGCACGACGTCGTCGTCGAGGAGCAACACGATGTCACCCGTCGCGACATCGACGCCCGTTTGCCGCGCGATCGCCGCGCCGTCGCCGGGCCCGTCGACGACCCGCACTCGCGGATCGGTGTCGAGGCCGCGTGCGCGGAGGACTTCCCGGACCCGATCGCCCTTCGCATCGGCGACCACGATGACCTCGAATGCGTCCTGCTCGACGGCCCGCCCGACCACCTCCGCGAGAACCGCGCGGCCGATGGTGGGCACCACCACGGAGACGGTCGGCGGTGCGTCCGGTTTGGTGGCGGCCACGCGTCAGGCCAGACGCATTGGCTGTGTGATGGCGATCGGAGTCCCGGATGGCGGCAGTGCGGCATTGGGGTCGACGGCGCGCAGGATCGTGGGTGCGAGATCGAGGACGGATCGATCCTCGCCCGTCCCAGGCGAGATACCGGGTCCCGCGGCCCAGACGAACCCGGTCTCGTGATGGGTCCCGGTGCGATGCAGTGGAAACGGACCGACCATGCCGAGTTCCGGGTGCTCCAATGCGTCGGTCGGATGGGTCCAATGCACGACACCGTCCGCGTACTGACGACCGTTGCGATCCGACTCCGTGCGCGCGTCGAGCCACTCGATGTCTTCGGCCACAAGCTCACCCGTGCGAGGGTTGCGACACGCGTGTACCAGCGCGTCGAGCCGACGACGCTCGTCGTCGTACTCCTCCATTGGGACGCGACCGTCGCGCTCGCGGCCGCGAAGGTTGATGCGCAGGTAGGCGTCGCCGAACGTGGGGAGCACGAACGACCGCATGCGGTGCCAATACGGCTGGTAGTTCCCGAGGAACAGCATCTCGTCGGCGCGGTCACGTTTGGCTTCCATGGCCTCGGGAGCCTCGTCGGATTCCGGGAGGATCGGGACGCCGAACGCACCGAGCGGCGCGTGCTTGACCCGCTCGAGAAGCCAGCGGCCCGGAGGGGTCATGCGCGCGGCTTCGTAGGCCGGCGTTCGCTTCACCCGCTCGAACTGCGAACGTGCCGGTTGGTGTACGAGGGACCGGTCGAGCTCGTGGCGCCACGGAGCAGCGCGGCGCGGGATCAGCGGAAGGCACCCCGACCGGCGCCACGCGGCTTGGTCGGGATCGCGGAGGAGTGGCGCACCGATCTGCTCGCGGTGCATCAGCTCGGGCAAGAGCACGATCGAAGGGAGATCGCCGTGGCTGGGCCGCATGCCGTCGAGGGAGAACAGGAAAACGGTGTCGTCGGGCCGGAGCGCTCGCAGCATAGCGGCGAGGGCGCGATCCATCGCTCGGAAGACTCGCGTGAGTCGGGCGCGGACGTCGGGGTCGTAGTCGGCGAGTGGGTGACCGGGATCCTCGCCGTGCCACATCATCTCGGACGCGGAATGCGACTCCGACATCACGGTGACGAACAGTTGCCAATCCGGAAACCGCTCCATGAGGAAGGTCGAGATCTCGGCGGAACGGGCCGCACCGGTTTCGAGCGCGCCGACGAGGCGCTCGAGTCGCTTCGGATCGTGCCAGCCACACGCGTATTCGTTCTCGAACCCCGGGTGCACGCCGAACCGTTCGTCGATCTCGCGGAGCAAGCCGCGCGGTTCCGACGCGCGGGGATACGACGGCGCGTGTGCACCCCAAGCGGTGACATGCACACCCGAACCGGAGATCGTCGAGCGTGGGATGTCGAACGTGATCGTGGGTGCGTTACTCGTCTCCCAGAATGGGCGACTCCCGTGGTCGTCGTAGTGCGCGGTGTCTTCCCACGCCGCGTACGTGCTGGGATCGAACGTGCAGCGGAACCCGGCCCGATCGAACGACGCTTCACGACCGGTGATGAACTGGGTCCAGAGCATTCCGTCACGATGCGCCGGCGCGCTGTCGAGTCGGGTGCGCGCACTCCGCGCACGGAATTCGGCGAAGGTGGGAAGCTCTCCGGCATCGCACAACTCGTCGATGAGATCGATCGACCCTGCGTCGAGACCTATCGCACACACACGTCCCACGGGGTTCACCTCGTCACGTTCGAAGGAGGACCGTAGGGAGATTAGGGCCCTGATCGGGCGATTCGGACCACATCCGCCATGGTGGCCGCACTCCCGGTGACGTGGAGCTGGACAGAGTGGAGCTTCCGGGCAATCTCGTCAGTTGGTGGCCGTACCGGCCGGGTCCGGTTCGGGCGCGTCCGGCGCGTCGGGCGCGTCCGACTTCAGCGCCGCGAGATTGCCCTCCGCCGCCTGGATCTCGGCGATGACCCGGGTGACCTCGGCCTCAGCATTCTCGGCCGCGGTCCCCGTCCGCTGGGCGAAGACGATGCCGCCCAGCTCCTCCTTCAGGTCCCCGACCTTCTTCTTGAGCTTCGATTCCTCGATCTTCTCCTGACCGCTTTCCGCAGCCTTCTGCACTCCCTCGGCCGCCTTGTTGGCGGTGTCCTTGATCTTGTCGAGCAGGCTCATGCTGTGGGTCCTTTCCCGCGCTGGGTGCGCGCCGAGCCTACGCGCCGCTTCGCGGACGCGCCTCGCGGGGACTCGTCACTCCCGTCGGGTCGAGATCTTCGCGAGCGCCGTCCACGAGACGCGTCGCCGCGATCGCGCACGGGCCGGGCCGCGACCGCGATCGCACCCGGCGTCGGTAAAATCCACGGCTCACATCGTCCAAGGAGGGACACTCATGCCACGGAAGACCACGCCCAAGAAGACCGCGCCCAAACGTCGGCAATGCGGAACCACCGGAGCGCACGAACGCCTCCTGGAGGCCAACCCGGCGATGCGAGCCCGCCACGCTCGGCTCGAACGGTTCACCGACCGCTGCATCCAATCCGGACACGCGAGCCGGCTCATGCGCCAGGAGATCACGATCCCCGTCGTGGTTCATGTGGTCTTCAAGACCGCCGAGGAAAACATCTCCGCCGCGCAAGTGCGCAGCCAGATCACCGCGCTCAACCGTGACTACCGAGCCAAGAACCGCGACGCCGCCGGCGTGCCCACCGTGTGGAAGGGTCTCGCCCCGAGCCCCAACGTGACGTTCGTGCTCGCGACTCGAGACGCGAATGGCAACCCCACGAACGGCATCACGCGTACGAAGACGACCCGAGACAGCTTCGGTACCGGTGACTCCGTCAAGGCTTCACCCGACGGCGTGGCACCCTGGCCCACGAAGCAGTACCTCAACCTGTGGGTCTGCACGCTCGCCGGCGGGCTCCTCGGTTACGCGCAGTTCCCTGGCGGACCCGCCGCGACCGACGGTGTGGTGATTCTCAACACCGCGTTCGGGACCGTCGGCACGCCAGCCGCGCCGTTCGACCTCGGTCGGACCGCCACGCACGAGGTGGGGCACTGGCTGAACCTGCACCACATCTGGGGCGACCGCGACGACTGCGGTGGCACCGACTACGTGAGCGACACTCCGAACGCGCAACACCCCAACTACGGAACGCCGACGTTTCCGCACCCGAGTTGTCACAACGCGCCCGACGGAGACATGTTCATGAACTACATGGACTACGTCGATGATCGGGCCATGGTCATGTTCACCACTGGTCAAGCCGCGCGCATGAACGCCACCCTCGCCGGGCCGCGTTCGTCCTTCCTCGCGCCAACCGCGGAGCGCGCCCGATGACCGTCGACGGATCCGGCCTCGTCGGGCGGTGGGTGCACTCGCACGAGGAGGACACGGACGCCGAGCTCGTCTACCGCCCGTCGACGTTCGCGTTCCCACGGTCACGCGGCCGCGATGCGCTCGAGCTTCGGGCCGACGGCACGTTCTCCGAGGCCGCGATCGGTGCCGACGACCGACCGACCCCGGCCGACGGCACCTGGAATCTCGACGGGCCTGCGATCCGCTTGACTCCGAACGCACCCAACGCGTCGATTCGTACCCTCGACGTCCTGACCTCGGCCGCCGACCGCCTCACCTTCCGCCGCTGACCACAGCCGTGGACCGCCGGTGAGGTTCTCGCGTTGTGCGGTGCCGCACCGGTGGGTCGTTCGGCTGCCTTGACTCTGCAGGGTCGATGCACGACCATCGTGTGATGCGCATTCGCCGGTTGGTCCCACTGATCGCCGTGCTCGTGGTCCTCGCGGCCGGGTGCGCGTGGCCGGAAGTCACCCCACCGGGGACGGCGCCCGTGCGGTATCGAGACCCGATCTTCGGCGCGGTGACGGTCACGAACGACATCAGCTACGGCTCCGCGGTGAACCTGAGCAATCAGACCATCAACTTGACGCTCGACATGTACCAACCGACGGGTGACACGGTCACGAGTCGACCGGCGATCGTCTGGGTGCACGGCGGGTCGTTCGCCGGCGGCAACAAGAGCTCCCCCGAACTCATCGACGAAGCCAACACGTTCGCCAAGGCCGGATACGTCAACGTGTCGATCACCTACCGACTCGAGTCACCCGGTTGCTCCG
>JANYLF010000285.1 GCA_025357995.1 Acidimicrobiia bacterium
CACCCTTCACCATCTTGTGGCCCCATCGACACGCGTCCGCGCGAGGGCTTCAAGCCGACGAGCCCGCACTCACTCGATGGCACCCGGATGGATCCGCCGCCATCGCCCGCGTGGCCGACCGCGACCATGCCACTCGCGACCGCGGCTCCGGACCCTCCGCTCGAACCGCCGGTGCTGTGTTCTGTGTTCCATGGATTGCGTGCCGGACCGTACGCGTGGGGTTCGGTGGTGATCTGCAATCCGAACTCCGGCGTGTTGGTCTTGGCGATGATCACGAAGCCGGCGCGTTCGAACCGCTCGAAGACGTGCGACGTCTGCGTTGCGACGTAGCCGATCTCCTTGAGCAACGCATTCCCGAGGTGGAGGGGCGCGCCGGCGAGCTCGCCGTCGAGGTCCTTCACCACCATCGGAACACCCGCGAACGGGCCGTCGAGTGGACCGGTAGCGCGATCGCGGGCGCGATCGAAGAGCGGATGGATCACGGCGTTGAGCTCGGGGTTCAATGACTCGACGCGCGCGATGGCGGCGTCGACCAACTCCGTCGCACTTGCTTCACCGTTCGCGACGAGGGCGGCCTGCGCGGTGGCATCCAGCGTGGCGGATGATGTGTGAGTCACGGGATCTCCGGGTTCGAGCGACAAGGGGTGCGGTTCACGCGTGGACGGGCGGTTTCCGATCCGCCCATGGTGCCGCGGCTTCGAGCTGCGCGGCCACCTGGATCAGCAGATCTTCACGACCAAATGCGGCGACGAGCTGGATCCCCACCGGGAGGCCCTCGGGCGTCCAATGCATGGGCAGCGAGATCGCGGGCTGGCCGGACACGTTGCTCTGCGTGGTGAAGGGAACGAACGTTCCCGAGCGCGCGAAGCCGGCCAGCGGACGTTCTGGCGTGGAGGCGAAGGTCCCGTGGACCACCGGGGGCTCGCCGAGCGTCGGGGTGAGGAGGAGATCGAATCCGACGGAGTCGGGCTCGCGCGTGTCGGCATCGTGCGGGTTCCGCCACCACGCGGCTGCGCGCGCGGACCCGGTCAACGCATCGGCGACGGTGGCGATGAACTCAGGACCCGTGACGCGGCGGCCCATTCGGCCGAGCGCCCACGTGAGCGGTTCGACGTCGGCGTTGGTGATGGGACGGCCGACCTTCTCGGCCCAGTCGTCGAGCACGTACGCACAGTCGGCGGCCCACACCGCGCTGAACCGTCGGGTCGCGTCCGGTTGCGACCACTCGGCGGGGAACGAGGACTCCACGTGGTGACCGAGCGTCTCCAGTACCCGAGCCGTGTGCTCGACGGCCGCGCCGCACTCAGCGTTCGCGTTGGCGGCGTCGGTGGGATCGTGGGTGAGCATCCCGATGCGGAGCGCGCCGGGCGAGCGTCCGACTTCGTCGCGGTAGGGCCGCCGCGGTGGCGCGGGCTGCGTGGGCGCGCCATGGTCCGGCGCGCTCAACACGTCGAGTAGGGCCGCGGTGTCGCGCACACTGCGGGTCACCACCCCTTCGGCGATGAGAAAGTTCGACACCTCGTTCATGTCGCCGCTGATCGGTACTCGTCCGCGCGACGGCTTCAATCCGACCAAGCCGCAGCACGATGCCGGAATGCGAATCGAGCCGCCACCATCGTTGGCGTGACCCACCGCGACCATTCCACTCGCGACCGCGGCCGCTGACCCTCCACTCGACCCACCGCTGGTATATCCCGTCCGCCAGGGATTGTGGGTAGCGCCATACGCGTGCGGTTCGGTGGTGGGGACCAGACCGAGCTCCGGGGTGTTCGTACGGCCGATGCAGATGAATCCAGCGTCGAGGAACCGCTGCGCGAGCACGTCGGTTCTGGTCGGCCGATAGTCGGCGTCCTTCAGGTACTGCATCCCTTCGTGGAGCGGCTCGCCCGCGACCTCACAACCCAGGTCTTTGAATACGATCGGGACGCCGCGAAATGGGCCGTCGGGCAACGGTTCCACGGCTTCGCGTCGGGCCGCATCGAAGCGGTCACGGATCACCGCGTTGAGCGCCGGGTTGCGGGCTTCCACGCGGGCGATCGCGGCATCGACGAGCTCGAGCGGTGTGGCCGCGCCGCGTGCGACGAGCTCGGCCTGGCCGACCGCGTCCTGCCATTCGATGTCAGTCATGAGTTGGCAACCTACCGGGAGGACCGACGCTCACCAACCGCGTAGGTCGACGTCCCAGATTTCGAGGACGTTTTCGCCGTCGACCACGTGCATCCGCTCGTGGTACGCGACGGTGGGGTCCACGTGCGCCGGCCAGACCCGGATGTGATCACCTACGCGCACCGCATGGTCCGGTCGGAACGTGACGTGCTCGTCGGAGACGAAGAGGGTCGATGCGTCGTCGATGGTTGGGTTGCCGTGGTCCATGCCTAGAGCTTTGAGTCCGCAATCCGCGACCGCGTATCCGGGCGACACGCTGATGACCGTCGACTCGATCCAGAGCGCCGGCGTGAACGCGGGGATCATCGGTGCGAACGTGGTGTCCATCAACGCGTAGGAACCCGCTTGGATCTCCGTGGCCGCGTCGTTGAGGTCGTAGGTGCCGGTCGCGCCCGCGGACACGATGTCGCCGCCGACGGTAACGTGTGCGCCGAGCAGGACCTCCATCGCAGTCGCGGTCGCGGTGGCCCGCGCCGCGCGGTCGTCGTGGAGATAGACGTGACCCTCGTATCCCATGACGCCGCGAACCCCGAGGCCCGTCGTGCGGGCACGATCTGCGAGCGCGCCCGCGTCGGCCGGCGCGCAGCCGCACCGCGGGAGCCCGACGTTCACGTCGATCAATACCTCGCGGATCCCGTGCGCGGCGGCCGCGTCGATGGTCTCGACCGAGTCGACCGCGATGGTGACCCGGCCGTCGCACTCGGCCATGGCGCGCAGCCGGTGGGCGTCGATGGTTTCGTTGGCGAGGAGTAGGTCGTGACCGAGTCCGGCGCTCGCCAGACCGAGGATCTCTCGGGGGGTGGCGGCGGTGAAGCCGAGATGCCCGACCGCGGCTTGACGGCGGGCGAGAGCGGTGGTCTTGTGCGCCTTCACGTGCGGCCGACAGCGCGAGCCGGGCAAGGCCGCGGCCATGATCGCGAGGTTTCGGTCGAGGGTGCTTCCGTCGACGATCAGTGCCGGCGTGGGCAGATCAGTGAGCAACATGAGGGCTGCTGGGGTCGTCGGATGGTCCGGGTGCGGATGGTCGGCGCATCTGCGCGAGCATGGCACGCGACGAGAGGGAGTTGGAGTGGCCGACGGCACGCGTACGACCGGGTGGTATCCGGATCCATGGGGGACCGACGACGAGCGGTATTTCGACGGCTCGGCATGGACGCGCCAAACGCGCGTCGTCGGTGCGAACGATGCCGTGATCCAGTGGCCCCCCGCCGTCGTGGTCCAGGACGCGACGCTAAAAACCACGGCCGACGCCCCCGACGAAGCCCCGGCTCCGACCCAAGCTCCCGGCCCCATTCCCATTCCCATTTCCGAGACCGCGCCCGGAGCGGCCGCTGTCGCGCCGCCGGGCTGGCACCCCGACCCATGGCGGCTCGCGTCCTTACGGTGGTGGGACGGCAGCACCTGGACCGGTCACGTCAGCGGACCGCCGCCGGAGACCCTGGCCGTCGATATCGTCGGCGAGCGCGCCGTGGCGCGCTGGGTGCAGCCGTTGCTGCTGCGCCAACG
>JANYLF010000288.1 GCA_025357995.1 Acidimicrobiia bacterium
CTCGGGTCACCGTTCGACAAGTTCCTCATCATCGCGGTGTTGAGTTCCGCCGCCGCCTCGACCCAGACCACGATTCTGCCCGCCGCCCGCAGCGAACTCTCGATGGCGGTCCACAAAGCGCTCCCCGGCTGGTTCGGTCACATCGATCGGAAATACCTCACTCCCACCAACGCGACCTGGGCGTTCGGCATCTTCTCCGCCGCGTTCTACGCCGCGCTCACATTCCTGAGCGACAACGTGCTGGCAGCATCGATCGGGTCCGTTGGGCTCATGATCGCCCTGTACTACGGGCTCACCGGAATCATCTGCCCGATCTACTACCGGCGTCACATCTTCTCGAGCTTCAAGAACTTCGTGTTCGTTGCGCTCGCACCACTGATCGGCGGTGGCGTCCTGTTCTGGACGTTCGCCAAGTCCACCATCGACTCGTTCCAGAAGCCGGGCACCGAGTGGTTCGGCATCGAGTCGTCGTGGGTGATGGGGATGGTGCTCCTCGCGGCCGGCATCCCGATCATGTTGTGGACCGCGTCACGCGACTCTTCGTTCTTCAAGCGTGGCATCGACCCGATCGACCAGCGTCCCGACCCTGACGGCAACGGACCCGAGCCGCCGCCGATCGTGGCCGGAGTGGACGCAAGCATCTTGAGGGAGGCCTGATCATGACCGGAGAAATTGTCGTCGGTTTCGACGACTCGGACGGCGCCAAGGCCGCACTGGCCCAAACCATCGCCCTCGCCAAGGGTCTTGGCGCGGGCATCGTGCTGGTGTTCTGCACCGAGCCACCGTCGATCAATGCGGGGGGCGCAGGGAATCAACGCGACGTCATCGCCTCGATCGGCGAAGAGGTACTCAATCACGGGATCGCGATCGCGACGGGATCCGGTGTCGGCGCCCGCGGCGAGCTGGTCGACGCTCGTCCGGTCGATGGACTCATCGCGGTCGCCGATCAAGTAGATGCGCCGATGATCGTGGTCGGTCATCACGGCGAGGGACCGCTGCGGGGTGCGCTCATTGGTGCGACGGCGAACAAGTTGTTGCATCAGGCGGAGCGTCCGGTGCTGGTGGTGCCGGCGACCGAGTAGTCAGTCGGGCTTCGGCTGGTCGCGCAGTACGACTTCCTCGCGGAACACCCTCACGTCGCGCGGCGCGTCGATCCCGAGACGCACTTGATCTCCGCGCACTTCCAGCACCGTGACCACGATGTTGTCGCCGATCAAGATCTTCTCGTTGACCCGACGGGTGAGCACCAACATGGCGGCATCCTTCCGTGGACGGGTATGACGCGCGCAGCCTAGGGCTGGAAGGTCGAGCGGCTCACGCCGTCAGCTGAGAAGTCCCAGAGTCATCGCGCGGCCGAGTGCCTCGTTGCGGTTGCGCGCGTCGAGCTTGTCGTAGATATGCGCCAGGTGCGTCTTCACCGTGGGCAGCGAGACGAAGAGCGCCGACGCGATCTCCCGGTTCGAACTCCCCGCCGCGAGCAGTCCGAGCACCTCTCGCTCGCGCGCCGTCAAGCTCATCGGCTCGAGGTCCTCGTCGGGGACTTCGCCCGAGACCAGCGCCGGGTCGATATAACGCTCCCCCGCGAGCACACGGGTCACCGCCACGCCGAGCGCCTCGGGTGTGACCGATCGCGCCAGCAACCCGTCGACGTCCACCGCCAGCAGATCCGCGAGCGTGTCGCGTGGCGCACGCTGGAGCATCACCACGAGTCGCACCCCCGAGTCAGCCTCACGCACCTGACGTGCCATCTCGGCCAGCGCCAGGTCGTTGAGCACTCCGACGACAACGAAGTCCGGCGTGTGTTCGATCACGGCCTTCGCGAGATCACGCGCGGAGCCGACCTCGCCAACGACGTCGTGGCCGTCGGCGCGCAAGACCGTGGTGAGACCCACGCGCACCAGTGGGACGACGTCGGCAACGACGACGCTCGGCATCCGCGGAGGCTACCGGTCACGCCCCCGGAGACCGCGACACTCGCGCTACCACTGCACGGGTAAACGCGCCGGACCCCAGATCCCAAAGGTGTCGGGCTTCCACTCCACCGTGCCCGCGAGTGCCAGGTTCGGCCAACGCTGCGCCAGCACCACCAGCGCTTCTTGAAGTTCGGCGCGCGCCAGGTGCGCGCCGAGGCAGTAGTGAATGCCACTCCCGAAAGACATATGCGGCGCGGCCGACTCGCGGGTGATGTCGAACTGCATCGGCTCGGAGTACACATCCGGATCGCGGTTGGCCGCGGCGAGTGACGCAAACATCAAGGTGCCTTGGGGAAAGACAACGTCGCGATATTCGATGGCTTCCGACGCCACGCGCACGGTGCCTTGCACCGCGCCGAGGAACCGCATGGTTTCGTCCACGACCCGTGGTGCAAGCGACGGATCGGCCACGAACTTCGCCCACTGGTCCGGATGGGCACCGAACAACGCCACGCAGCTCGCGAGTTGGTTCCGGGTGGTGTCGGTGCCCGCCATCAACCCCGCTTCCGCGAGCCTGACGAGTTCGTCGGTCGACAGCCGATCGCCGGCCTCCTCGGCCGCGATGAGCACGCTCAACAGATCGTCGCTCGGCGCGCGGCGGCGATCTTCCACGAGCGCGCGCACGTACTCATCGAGTTCGGCGCTGGCGCGCTCGATCGCGGGGAAGTCCTCGGCCAGGTTCTGGTTGAAGATGCGGAAGATGTCGGTCGCCCACTGCGAGAACCGTTGCCAGTCTGCGCGCGGGGCACCGAGCAGCTCGCAGATGATCGGGATCGGGTACGGATCACACACGTCGGCAACGAACTCGCACTCGCCGCGCGCATCGATGGCATCGATCAACTCGGCGATCACCTCACCCATGTAGGGCCGAAGACGATTGGCGGCCGCGGGCGTGAAGGCAGGCGCGACGAGTCGCCGGACGCGGGTGTGTTCGTCGCCTTCCATGGACAAGATCGACGGGCGGCGTTCCTCCATCGAGGTCCCCGCCACTCCTTGCATCTGCGGAATCAACGACAACGCGGAGTGGAAGCGACGCTCGCGCAGAATCGCAACGATGTCGGCGTAGCGCATCACACCAAAGCCGAGCGGCGTGCGCGCCAACCAATGCCGGCGCTGACAATCCGCGAGGAGTGCGACTCGCTGGTCGCGATCGAGCCCGGTCGGGTCGTACATCGGGAGGTCGAGTTCGTACGCCGCCGTTACGGTCAACACCACTCCTCGGGTCACCGGGATCGGAGTGGGTCGCCAGGGACTTGAACCCTGAACCTGCGGGTTAAAAGCCCGATGCTCTGCCAGTTGAGCTAGCGACCCTGACGGCGAAGACGATACCGCCGTCGGGCCACGAGACCGTCAGAGATCGTCCGGCAGGAGAAGCTCGTACACCGGGTTCAGGATCGCCAACCGCCCGTGATGGGCACCGATCCGGCCGAAGGCGCGAATCTCCGCACCGAGGTGAACGCCGCCCAATCGCTTCCGGCCGAGAAACACCAACTCGATCCCGCCCGTGGAGTCGACCACCGTACATTCGAGGCTCGACACATGATCGGCCCACGGTCGCACCCGGACCGAACGGATTGTCCCCTCGACCGCGGCCACATCCCGCCACCGGACATCTCCGATCGCGATTGCCACGGGCATGGGATGCATCAGTCTGCGTCCGGGGCCGGGACCAGCACCCGCGTGAGATCGTGCGACGACTTCAGGTGATACGGAACGAACGTCACGTTGGCGTGGGGCAGCACGCCCAACGCCCGCGCAATCGAGTCCGACGTGCGGTCGTGCAGGAAGCGGTGCCAGAACTCTTGGTACTCGCGACGCGGGAGCAGCACGGTGACCTCGGTACGGCCGTCGGCAACCTCCTCGGCCACGACTTCGAGCGCCGCGCGCGCGATCCGACGGTCGGGACACGCGACGATCTCGAGCGGGAATTTCGAGAGCGGGAGCGTTCCCCACTCCTCCAGCAGCTCGTCGGCTAGTTCCGGGTCGGCCGCGATATGGACCGCACGTAACTCGTCGGGCCGGAGCGTGCGCGCGTATTGCACGGCACGTGCCGCGCTGCGGTCGAGCCGGTCGAGGAGTACCAGAACGGTGTGACGACGCAGGACCGGAAGGGACGTCGCTTCGAGCGCGCCCTCGGTGAGCTGGTCCTTCTCCGACTCGTACTGACGATTCAATCGGACGAGCAGGAACACCAGCACCGGGACCAGCACCATGATCGCCCACGCGCCGCCCTTGAACTTGGTGATCGCGATCACGACGGTGACCACGCCGGTCACGAGGGCGCCGGTGCCGTTGATCGCGAGACCGACGCGCCAGCCCTGCTCACGCAAGCGCAAATGGCGGACCGACATCCCCGCTTGCGACAGCGTGAAGGAGGTGAACACACCGATCGCGTACAGCGGAATGAGGTGCGTCACATCGGCCTGGAACAAGATCACCAGTCCCGCGGCCGCCACGGACAGCAACACGATGCCGTTGGAGAACACGAGGCGATGGCCGCGCTTCGTGAGTTGCTTCGGCATGAAGTGGTCGTCGGCGTGGAAGCTCGCGAGCCGAGGAAAGTCGGCGAAGCTCGTATTGGCCGCGAGGACCAGGATCAGCATTGTCGTCGCCTGCACCACGTAGAACAACACGTGCCCGACGGTCCCGCTGCCGAAGACTCCCGTGGCGATCTGCGCGATCACCGTCTTCTTGTCGCTCGGCACCACGTGCATCGTCATGGCGAGCCAGGAGATCCCGATGAACATCACGCCCAGGCACGCGCCCATCACCATCAAGGTGGATCGAGCGTTCTTCCACTCGGGCTTCTTGAATGCGGGCACGCCATTCGAAATCGCCTCGACCCCGGTCATGGCCGCGCCACCAGAAGCGAACGCGTGCAGCAAGAGGAAGATTCCGACCGAGCCACCGACGCCCAACTTGATGTGATCGGCCGGCACCGCCGCGTGGTGCAGACCGCCGGTGGCGGCGCTGTAGATCCCGACGCCGATCATCGCGAACATGCTGATCAAGAACGCGTAGGTCGGTACCGCAAACATGCGGCCCGACTCGCGCACGCCGCGCAGGTTCCCCCAAGCGATGATCACGATGAACGCGAGGGCGATCGGCACTCGGTAGTCACGCAGTGCACCGAAGGCCGAGTACAGCGCGGCCACGCCGGCCGACACCGACACCGCGACGGTCAGGATGTAGTCGGTGAGGAGGGCGACTCCGGCTACCTGCGCGGGCAGCAAACCGAGGTTGTCCTTCGTGACGATGTACGCGCCACCGGCCGAGGGGTACGCCTTGATCGTCTGGCGGTAGCTGAACATCAGGATGAGGAGCACCCCGGCCATCGCCAGGGTGATGGGCAGCACGAACGAGAAAGCGAGCAAGCCCACGACCGGAATCAGCGTGCGGAGAATCTCTTCACTCGCGTACGCAGTGGAGGACAGGGCGTCGCTCGCGAACACCGCCAGGGCCGTCGGTGCCCAACCGCTCGTGCTGGAGTTGGTCGGTGTCGAGGGCCTGGCCGAGCAACTTCGACTTGAGCAGATACCGCCGGGATTCGGCGATCTCGGCGTGCGGCGAGGCCGGCAACGGCCGCAACTCTTCGGCATCTCGTACGAAAGAGGAAGTCACCCTCCGATTGAACTGCCACGGTCATCAAGAAACGATCAAGACCGGCTCCGCCCGCGCAAGGATCGCGCAAAGATCTCTGGCGATGGCCCGAATCCCGAGTTCCGGCACCGCACCCTGGCTCGGCGCGGCGCTGGGCATGGTCACCACGATCGCCGTCGGCGTGGCGTTACTCCCGGTCCGGAGCGACGTCACGTCGGCCACCGTCGCACTCATCCTCGTGGTCGTCGTGGTCGGCGCGGCGATCGTGGGCGGATCGCCGGCCGCCATCGTGACCGCGATCGCCGCCGCGCTCACGTTGAACATCGGGTTCATCAAGCCGTACGGCACTCTCGACATCGCCGACGTCGATCGCGGCACCGAGCTCCTCGCGTTTCTGGCGGTCGCGTTGCTCGTCGGTCAACTCGTGAGCCGACTCGTGCGGCGACAGACTCAGATTTCCGAGGCTTCGCAACGCGTGCGGGCACTCGACGAACGGGTTGAGCAACTCAGTCACGAGCGCTCGCAGCTCGCGCGTCAAGCAACGCGCGCGGAGGAGTTCGAACAACTCGACGTGCAGCGCGCGGCGTTGTTGCGCGCGGTGTCGCACGACCTTCGCACACCGCTCGCGTCGATCCG
>JANYLF010000296.1 GCA_025357995.1 Acidimicrobiia bacterium
GTCGTCAAGCAGTCCAAGAACGCGCGGCACGTGGTGCCTTCATCGACGCCTTGGATGTGCAGTACCGCGAAGGTGCCGGTGCCGTCCGCGGTCACATTCGCGTCGAGCTCGATCTGGCGCACACCCTGATCCTGGAACTGCACGTCGAGCGGGTCTTCGAAGTACTGGAGCGGCTGGACCCCATCGATCGGCGGTTGCGGATAGGTGTGGTAGCTGTTGTGCGTACCGACGGCCTGAAGTTGGTTCAGGCGCATCCCACCCGTGATGAAACCGAGTCCGCGTCGTTTCAGTTCGCCCACGCTCGCCTGCACGAACAACACGTGCACGCCCGGGCCGGCAGCACCGATATCAAGCGTGAAGCGCAACGGCAGTGTGGTCCCGGTAGCAACGATCGGGCCGTGCTTCCCGTCGATGCGGACGGTCGTGGCTGCCGGAGTTCCCGCGGGAAGATCCGCGGCCGCGATGTCGACGCCACGCCCACCCTGTGCACCGGGCGGACCCACATGCACACTCAGCACCGGACCGAAGCCCGGCTTCGGATCGAGGTAGTGACAACCGGTGCCGACCAGCGCCAACAACACGACGATCGCAACCCGCTTGAGCATCACGGCACGGCCTCCGCAGGTGTCCGGAAGGTCCGGATTGTAGGCGTGCGCTACGAGGATGCGGTACGACGCAGGACCAAGGACGGCGTATGCGTCGGCTGCGGAAGGAAATGCACCTTGGCCTGACGCTCCTGCGCGCGCCGCCGGATGAGCACGAGCGCCGCAACGTACGCCCCGAACAGGACGACGCTGACGCCAAAGACCGCCCACGCGATCATGCTGGCGCTGACCGCCGCGAGCAACAGCGTGGCCGCCACCGCACCACCGAGGATGACGAACGCATCCCGCCGACGCTTCTGTGCGATCGGCGACATCGGCAGACCTTCAGGCCGACCGGCGGCCACACCGAACGCAGCGGGGCGCGGTCCGAGGGCGGGCATCGCGAGCGGAGCCAACGAACGCGAGGAACGATGACCGCCGACGCGGCCGATCACACTCATTCGCCTCGAGAAGGAGCCGATGGAATCGCGACCGCCGCCCGAGAGTCGGCGTTGCACCAGCGGGTAGGTAAAGAACGCGACCCACAGCACCGCGAGGATCAGAATGATCGGAATGGCCAAGGCTCCCAGTCGCTTTCCGTGTCGCGGACGCTAACAAGCGGTGTACGAAAGGCGGTGGATAGCACCAAGTCGTGTCCCGCTGGGGTGACCTGACCCTAGACGGGCGCTGCCGTCCGAGTCGAGCCCGTCGGCGAACGTTTGTTCCGATTCGACGCGCCGAGAGTGCGGTTAGAGCGCGAACTCGTCGCCGTCGCGACCCGGCCGCCGATAGACCCCGGAACGGCCGCCGGTCTTCTCCCACAGCGCCAAATCGCCCATGGTCATGGCTCGATCGACCGACTTACACATGTCGTAAATCGTCAGCGCGGCGATCGCACACGCATGGAGAGCCTCCATCTCGACCCCCGTGCGGTCGACAGTCTCGACCTGGGTCTCCACCTCCACGTGGCGTTCCTCGAGGCGGAAATTCACAAAGACCGATCCGACGAGCAGCGGATGGCACAACGGGAGCATGTTGGCGGTCTGCTTCGCGGCCTGGATTCCTGCCACCCGCGCCACTGCCAGCACGTCACCCTTGCTGATGGCGCCCGACGCGATCTTGGAGGCCGTCGCCGGCTCCATGTAGACCCGACATCGAGCAATGGCGCGCCGGTGCGACGGGTCCTTCTGCGTGACGTCGACCATACGGGCGCGACCCAGCGGGTCGAGATGCGTGAACTCGGAGGCCATCAGCCGAGTCTACGGACCGGAGGCGCTACCCGCCGATCTGACTCATCGACCGGTCGGGGCGGATGAAGTTCACCGCGCCGATGTTGTGGCCGGCCCACTTGGTACCCACCGCGCCACTGATCGCGGCGGCGAGTTCGTCGTCGGTGCCGCCGTCGCGCATCACCGAGCGCAGGTCGGTCTCGTCGAGCGCGAACAGGCAGGTACGGAACTTGCCTTCCGCGGTGATCCGCACGCGGTCGCAACTCTCGCAGAACGGTTCGGTGACACTCGCGATCACACCGACGTCACCGATGCCATCACTGAACCGGTAGCGCGCCGCGGGTTCCACGTGCGCGGCGTCGGCGTGCGTCTCAACGAGTGGGAAGACCGCGTTGATGCGGTCGATGATCTCGGTGGCCGACACCACTTGATCTCGTTGCCAATCACCGGGTGCGTCGAGCGGCATGAACTCGATGAAGCGCACGCCCACTCCCTTCTCGCGTCCGAACGCCGCGAGGTCGACGAGCTCGTCGTCGTTCACACCGCGGATCACCACACAGTTGACCTTCACCGGATCCATGCCCACCGCGAGCGCGGCGTCGATCCCGGCGAGGGTGCGGTCGAGCTCGTCGCGCCGCGTCAAAGCGAGGAAGGTCTCGCGCCGCAAACTGTCGAGCGACACGTTCACGCGATTGAGACCCGCGGCTTTGAGCTCGGCGGCCATCTCCGGCAGCTTCACGCCGTTCGTCGTCATCGCGAGATCCACACCGAGCGGCGCCAGCATCTCGAACAGCCGCGCCAGCCCGTGGCGGATGGTGGGCTCGCCGCCGGTGACCCGGATGCCGTCGAAACCCCACCGTTCCACGCACACCCGGGCGATGCGGGCGAGCTCTTCGTAGGTGAGCAGATCGGCGCGGTCGAGCCATTTCAGACCCTCCTCCGGCATGCAGTAGGTGCAGCGGAAGTTGCAGCGATCGGTCACCGAGAGACGGAGATCCCGCACCCGACGGGCAAACGGATCGATCAAGGGGGTCGGCGCGGTCACAACGTCAGGGTAACGCCGCCTCGACGACCGTATTCCGGGGAATCTCCCCACCTTTGGTGACCACTCTGGGTCGTCTGCACCATTCCCTATGCGCGCGGAGAGTGGTTACATACGGGACGTTCCACGCACTGCTCGGGAGGCAGGTGCCGGGACGCTGACAAGAAAGACAGGTCACTCCTCGGGGAGGCGTTGATCCGCAAGCGCTGAATGGTCGCATCAGCTTGCGAGGAGCCAGTGCGAAACCGGCCCCACCCATGGGGCCGGTCTTTGCGTGCACCACGTACCCGAGGTCTCACTCTTGCGACTGCCTTCCCAGCTCACAGAACGCCCTCGCTTCATCAAGCTGGCCGCCACGATGCTGGTCGCCGCACTGAGCGCGATCTTCCCCTCGGCGGTTTCCGGTGCCGCGACTGCTCCTCTCACCGTGATCGTCGACGCCAACGCGGCGGTCGACGTCGAGCTGGTCCTCTCGTGTGAAGCTCCCGCCGCGCGTCCAACCCACGGCGTCGACATCGGGGGCGCCGCGACGGCGGAGCGTCACGCGCTCGCCGTACCCGGACAGGGCGGCGTCCAAGTTCAAATCTCTGACCTCGCTGACGGCAGCGCCTGCAACATCACCGCGTCGGGCCCGGAGGCGGCCCACCTGGACGCGGTCGATGGCGGCACCACGCTCGTCGGCTCGGACGGTCAGGTCCGTGGGGTCGCTGTGACGGTGGATCGGGGGACCCCCGTCACAGCGCACCTCACCTTTGTGATCCCGGCCGCGATTCCCGCGACGGTGCCTCGTACCGAGGCCACCGACGTGACGATCGCGGCCGGTTCGGGCAGCGCGGCTCTTGCACCGCCGCTGCTGCCGGGGAGTGATGGTGCAGCATCCGCCGCAGCACCCGTCGCGCTCGCAGCCGCGCGGTCGACGACAACGGCGTCGTCGGCCGCGCTGCCCGATCCATCTGGTACCGGTACCGCGCTCGTGCTCGCGAGTGTGGGCGTATTGCTCTGCGGCGCGGCCGCGTACGCCATGGTGCTGTTCAGTCGCCGGTCGCCACGCGTGCAGTAACGCGTCGTCCGA
The DNA here is from genome assembly GCA_025357995.1 of Acidimicrobiia bacterium. Taxonomy (GTDB): domain Bacteria; phylum Actinomycetota; class Acidimicrobiia; order IMCC26256; family JAENVU01; genus JAENVU01. The sequence goes on from JANYLF010000296.1 coordinate 3,928, forward strand.
GATCGTGCGGGAGGCCAGGTGCCCGGGGGTACGCCCTCGGGCAATTCCGCGCCACCTGTCAGGTGAGGAGCATCACTTGGATGTGCTCGCCGGCGGTGGGACCCGGGCCGTCGTCCAACAGGGCGAGGCCGTTCGCCGACGCCATCCCCGCAAGCGCGTTGCTCGCTTGCGCGCCGCTCCGCACCGCCACGTAGTGATCTCCGTCGTAGTGCACTCGCACGCGATCGAGATGCAACCGACCATCGGCGCGGCGCGGCATCGCCGCGCTCGCGATCGCGGTGACGACCGGACGGTCGACATCACCGTCGGCGAAGCCCATCATCTGACGCAGGGCCGGACGTGCGAACAGCTCGAAGCTCACATGTGAACTCACCGGGTTCCCCGGCAGACCGAAGATCGGCGTGCCGTCGATGAGCCCGAACGCGAGTGGCTTCGCCGGTTTGATCGCAACCTGCCACCACTCCAACGCGCCCAGTTGACCGAGCACCGCCTTCACGACGTCGTAGTCACCTACGGACACTCCACCGCTCGTGATGATCGCGTCGCACGACGCGGCCGCGTCACGGAACATCGCAGTCACCGCGGCTTCGTCGTCACGCCCGATGCCGAGGTCCACCGCCTCCGCGCCCGCCTCTTGAACCAGACCGAGAAGCATCGGACGGTTGGAGTCGCGGATCTGACCCGGCGCGAGCACGCCAGGTCCTTCGCGCAGCTCGTCACCGGTGGAGATGACGCCCACGCGTACCCGCGGGTACGCGGGTACGTCGGTGAAGCCCAGGGACGCGAGCACGCCGATGTGCGCGGGACTCAGCACCGTGCGCGGGCCGAACACGTCGTCACCGTCGTGCACGTCGCCACCCGGCGCGCGGACGTGATCGCCGTGCTCGGCGCGCACCTGGATCGTCACACCGTCTTCGCCGTCGCGTTCGGTGCGTTCCACCATCACGATCGCGTCGGCGCCGTCGGGCATCGGCGCACCGGTCATGATGCGAATCGCCTCACCCGGACCCACGGGAATCGTGGGCGCGTATCCCGCGGGGAGATCACCGACCACCCGCAACCGAACCGGCGCGTCGAAGGTGTCGACGGCGCGCACTGCGTACCCGTCCATCGCCGTGTTCGCGAACGGCGGTACATCCTCGCCGGCCACGATGTCGGCGGCGAGCACGAGCCCGAGTGCGTCGCGCAACGGCGCCATCCCCGCGTGCGCCGACGGCACCGCGGCCCGAATCCGAGCCTGCACAACCTCGAGCGAATCCACGGCTCTCCCATCCGATCCCGCGCGCGCCGCGGGTGTCGGATCAGATGATGCCGCGTCGACGCAAGGTTTCGAGCAAGAACTTCTCGAGATCGGGTGCGAGGTCATCGCGATCGAGCGCGAGTTCCACATTGGCCCGGAGAAAATCGACCTTCTGTCCGATGTCGAACCGGCCCTCGGTGAACACTCGGCCGTAGACGGTTTGGTCCTGGTTCAGCAACGCAATCGCGTCCGTGAGCTGCAGCTCGCCACCCGCACCCGGCTCGATGCGATCCAGCGCGTCGAAGATCTCGGGCGTGAAAACGTAGCGGCCGATGACCGCGAGCGTGGACGGCGCCTCTTCCATCTTGGGCTTCTCCACGATGGAGTGCACCCGAACCAGCGTCTCGTCCACGTGCTCGGGCTCCACACATCCGTACGCGGAGATCTCTTCGGGCTTCACGTCCTTGAGCGCGAGTACGGACCGGCCGTACCGGTCGTGCACATCGAGCATCGAGCGCAGGAGCGCAGAATCGTCGACCATGATGTCGTCGCCGAGCATCACCGCAAACGGCTCGTCGCCCACGTGCTCACGTGCGATCGAGACCGCGTGGCCCAAGCCGAGCGGGTCCTTCTGGCGAATGAAGTGGATGTCGCCGAGTTCCGAGGACTCCTGCACTTCCTTGAGCAGGTCGGTCTTGCCCTGCTGCTCCAGGTAGAACTCGAGCTCGAAGTTCCGGTCGAAGTGGTCCTCGATCGCGCGCTTGCCGCGACCGGTGATGATCAGGATGTCCGTGAGTCCGGCCCGCACCGCCTCTTCCACCACGTACTGGATCGACGGCTTGTCCACCACCGGCAGCATCTCTTTGGGCTGGCTCTTCGTGGCGGGCAGAAAGCGCGTGCCGAGTCCGGCTGCGGGAATGACGGCCTTGCGGACGCGCGGATTCATCGGATCATCAACCTCACCTCTAGGGACGGTACAGCCTGGCACTGTGTTTTCGGCAGGCCAATCGCCTCAATTGACCCCAGATTCGCCGGACGGGGGTGTTTCGGGACCCTGCCCGTCGGTGCGCAGCTCACGTCCTTGGACCAGCCGCCGAAGATTGGGCAGGTGCCGCAGCACGACCAGCAGCGCCAACGCGGCCGCGAGCCCGATTTCCCAACCCGGTTCTCCCGAGACCGCGACGCCGACGGGGAACAGCACGGCCACGATCAACGACCCGACCGACGCGAGCTTGAGCACCCGGGCGGCAACAAACCACACCACGCCGAGCACCAAGCTCACAAGCGGGTAGAGCACCGTCAGCATCCCGCCCGCGGTCGCCACGCCCTTGCCGCCCTTGAACCGTCGGGTCACAGGGTAGGTATGGCCCAGCACGGCGAGGATCCCGAGGATGTAGGCGGTTTCGCGCCCGCCCACGGCCAACCCGACCCCGGCCGCCATCGCACCTTTGGCGAGGTCGCCGGCCATGACCAGCAGGCCGGCCTTCCAGCCCATGATTCGTGCGACGTTCGACGCGCCCGGGTTCCCAGAGCCTTCGGCGGTCACATCGTGGCCACCCGAGCGTGCCACCAACACGGCCGTCGGGAATGTCCCGAGCAAATACGCCGGCACCGCGAGGATCATCGCCCCAGGAAATGGTTGCACCCGCCTATTCAACGCCACCAGGGCGTCGGGTAGGATGGATGGTCACCGAAACACCCCGTTCCCCCAACGAGGCCGCTTCCGCAATGCCCACATACGAGTACGTCTGCTCGAAGTGCGATCAGCACCTCGAGGTGTATCAGACCTTCAGCGAAGAACCACTGAAGCGTCATTCGGGCTGCGGCGGCAAACTCACCAAGGTGCTGGGTGCCGTCGGGATCGTGCTGAAGGGCTCGGGCTTCTATCGCACCGACAACCCGTCGTCGTCGCGGCGCAGCGCCGAGAAGTCGGACTCGTCGTCGTCGTCGAGTTCGGACTCCAAGAACTCCGGTTCGTCGGACGGCGACTCCAAGAGTTCCGGTTCGTCGGACGGCGGCTCGAAGAGCTCCGGCTCGTCGGACGGCGCTTCGGGAGCGACCAAAAA
>JANYLF010000308.1 GCA_025357995.1 Acidimicrobiia bacterium
TCTCGCTTGGTATCCCGACGACGTATGGCGATAGCTCGACGCGTGTCAATGGAAGCGCGTCGAGAACGAGGAGGCATTCGTCGGCCGCGCCGCCGAGGTCGGCGACGAACTGGGGTCGCGGATCGTCGCGGATCGTCGCGGCGCGCCTGGTGCGCGAGTTGATCCGCCTCTGGTTTCTGCTCGCCCGTGAGTACTGGCCGTACACCAAATGGTTCGGGTCCGCGTTCGCCCGTTTGCCTCATGCCGACGCGTTTGCGCCGTTGCTGGAGCGCGTGCTCGATGCGGCCGACTTCCCGTCTCGCGAATCCGCGCTCGCGGCCGCGTACGAGCTCGTGGCGCGTCGTCACAACGACGCGGGCGCCTCCGAAACGGTCGACCCGGGGGTGCGGCCGTTCCACACGCGCCCGTTCCAGGTGCTCATGAGTGGCCGGTTCGTGGAAGCGACGCTGGACCGCGTGACCGACGCCTGGTTGCGAGCACTCCCGCTCGTCGGTTCGGTCGATCAGTTCGTCGATTCCACCGAAGTTCTCTCCGTCTCCGGGCGCGCCAACCACCTCCGCGCGCTCTACACGGGCGAGCACTTCCCCGACGTCCACGGTCTACCGTGAACATCCGAGCCGCCGGTCCGGCCGACGTCGCCGCAATTGCCGCGGTGCATTGCGCGGCGGCGCTGACGGCGTACGCGCACATCTTCCCGCGAGATGCCGAGGCACCGACCCCTGAGTCGCTCGCGCCCCAGTACGCGGCGTTGCTCAACGATCCGGACGCGGCGGTTTTCGTCGCGGAGGACAGCGAGGTGATCGGTTGCGTCGCGTTGCATCCGAACGCCGACGTTCCGTCGAGTTGGCTGTTCTCACGCCTCTACGTCACGCCGTCGCGGTGGCGCTTCGGGATCGGTGCCGAACTCCACGACCGCGTGCTCGACACGGCCCGTGCGCGCAAACTGAAGACACTCCACCTCTGGACGTTGGAAGCCAATGATCGCGCTCGCGCGATATATGAACGCCGCGGCTGGCAGCTCGTTCCCGGCCGTCGCCTCGTCAACGGCGACTTCGACCCACCCATCGAAGACGTACTGTATGCGATCCAGCTCGATCGCACCCCCACACCTGAGCGCTGGTCGACCTACCCGCGCTGAGCACGGCAAAGTCGACAAACGCTGCGGGATTAGCGGAAGTCGCGGGACTTGAGGGCGTCGGCCAAGCCGAGGGGCAGTGCCTCGATGCGTTGGGCCAAGAGGTTGGTCACGCCTTGATGACGTTCCAACAGTCCGCGCACGCGCAATGCGGGTGAACCGCGTGCCACCTTGCGGTAGCGCTTCCACACTCCCCCGGTACAGATCACGTTGGTCAGACCGGTCTCGTCTTCCAGGTTGAGAAACACTGTGCCCTTCGCGGTCTCGGGTTGCTGGCGGTGCGTCACCACCCCCGCCACTTCCACAATCGACCGATCAGGTAACGACCGCAACGCGAACGACGTCACCACCCCGCGCGCGGTCAACTCCGCGCGCACGAACTCAGTGGGATGCCGGCCCGGCGACAAGCCCGTCGCCCATAAGTCGGCCGCGGTCTCTTCCACGTCGGTCATCCCCGGCAACGGCGGTGCTTCCACGCCGACCGCGGTGTGAGGCAAGTGCCCGGGCCGCGCGTCGCGCAACGCGCCCGCGGCCCACAATCCGGATCGGCGGTCGATGTCGAAACACGCGAAGGCACCCGCGGTCGCAAGTGCCTCCAACACGTCGACGGGTGCCTCGGTGCGCCGCGCGAAATCTTCCAAGTCGACGAAAGGCGCGAGAGCCCGCTCCGAGTCAATCCGGTCGAGCAACGCCGACGACAAACCTCGTACGTACCGCAACCCGATGCGCATCGCGTGGATTGACGGATCCGCATGCCATCCATCCTGGGGATACCCGATCGGTCCCGCCTCCGCCGACCGAGCCTCCAAGGTGCAATCCCGGCGGGAACGCGCCAAGCACGGACCGAGTACCTCCACACCGTGCCGACGGGCATCGCGCACCAACGTGTGCGGTGAATAGAAACCCATCGGTTGCGCGTTCAACAACGCGCACGCGAACTCGGCCGGGTGATGCAACTTGATCCACGAACTCGAATACACCAGGTACGCGAACGACACCGAGTGACTCTCGGGAAAGCCGAAACTCGCGAACGCTTCGAGCTTGTGCGCGATCTCCGTGGCGGTGTCGCCGGTGATCCCTCGCTCGGCCATACCGCTCATCAACCGATCGCGCATCCGTGCCATGCGCGCCTTCGACCGCTTCGAACCCATCGCCTGGCGCAGTTGATCGGCCTCGCCCGCGCTGAACCCGGCCGCGTCGATCGCCATCTGCATGAGCTGTTCCTGGAACAACGGAATCCCAAGCGTCTTGCGCAAACACGGTTCCAACAACGGGTGGGGATAGGTCACTTCCTCCTCGCCGTTGCGCCGACGCAAGTACGGGTGCACCGACCCGCCCTGAATCGGCCCCGGACGAATCAACGCGACCTCCACGACGAGGTCGTAAAACTTCTCCGGGCGTAAGCGCGGCAGCGTGGCCATCTGCGCGCGGCTCTCCACTTGGAACACGCCGATCGTGTCGGCCGCGGTCAGTAGCGCATACACCTCGGGCTCTTGCGGGATCGTCGCGAGATCGATCTCAAGGTCTTCGTACTCGCGTACGAGATCCACCGCGAGATGCAGCATCGTGAGCATCCCCAGACCGAGCAGGTCGAACTTCACGAGGCCCGCGGCCGCGCAATCGTCCTTGTCCCACTGGAGTACCGACCGGTTCTCCTTCCGCGCCCATTCGACGGGACAGCACTCCACCAACGGTCGATCCGCCATCACCATCCCGCCCGAGTGAATGCCGAGGTGACGGGGGAAGTCCTGCACCGCGTCGGCGAGTTGCAACACCAGCTCGGGGACGGGTGGCGCGCCTTCACTCTCGCGGAAGTCGTCGAACGCGCCGTCACGCGAGCGCCATCGGTCGATCCACTTGGTAAGCGCATCCGCGTGACCGGGTGAGAGGCCCGCGACCTTCGCCATCTCCCGGAGCGCGGAGCGCGGTCGGTAGGTGATCACGTTCGCCACCTGCGCGGCACGATCGCGTCCGTACTTCTCGTACACGTACTGAATCACTTCTTCTCGGCGTTGGTGTTCGATGTCGAGATCGATGTCGGGCGGGCCGTCGCGTTCGGTGGAGAGGAAACGCTCGAACAACAGCCCGAGCGCGACGGCATCGGCCTTGGTCACCCCGAGCGCGTAACAGACCGCGCTGTTCGCCGCGCTCCCTCGACCTTGGCAGTAGATGTCGTGGGTGCGACAGAAGTCGATGATGTCGTGCAGCAACAGGAAATAGCCGGGGAAGTCGAGTTGCTCGATCACGCTCAGCTCGTAGTCGATTTGGCGCAACGCCTGCTCGTAGTGGTCGTGGGTGCGCGGGTAGTACACCGACGCGCCGCGCCGCGTGAGCTCGCGCAGCCAGCTCATGTCGGTATGACCCTCGGGGACGGGATAGTTCGGCAAGTTCGGGACCGCGACCTTCAGGTCGAACGCGCACGCGGCGGCGATGTCGACGGTGCGTTCGACCGCACCCGGATACCGAGCGAACCGGCGGAGTTGTTCGGCCGCACTGCGCAGATGTGCGAACGGCGTGGCCGGCAACCACCCGTCGAGCTCATCGAGACTGCGACGCGACCGGATCGCCGCGAGCGCCGTCGCCAGTTGCCGACGGTCGGGTGTGGCGTAATGCACGTTGTTGGTCGCGATCACTTCGGTGTTGGTCCGCATCGCGAGCTGCGCGAGCGCGTCGTTACGCGGCCGGTCGAGAGGGTCGCCGTGGTCCCACAACTCCACGAGCACACGATCGCGACCGAACGCCGCGACGAGTTGCTCGAGCGCGTGTTGCGCGGCAGCGGGTCCGTCGCGCATCAGCGCCGCGGGCACGATTCCTTTTCGACACCCCGTGGTCGTGAACCAACTTCCCCGGGCCTGTAAAGCCGCGTCAGTCAACTGTTCGAAGCTCAGCTGGGGCGCGCCCTTCTCGCCGCGCATCTGCGCCGCGCTGATCGTGCGCGCCAACGCCGCGTATCCCGACGGCCCCTCTGCGAGGATCAACACATGCTCCCCGGCAATGTCAGCCGTTCCATTCGGGGGCCGGTCAAGCCCGAGCGTGAGCTCGGCACCGAAGACGGTGGGCAGGCCGATCGGACGCGCCGCCTCGGCGAAGCGCACCACGCCGTAGAGCCCGTCGTGATCGGTGACCGCGAGCCCGGTCAGTCCGAGCCGGTGGGCCTCTTCTGCCAACTCCTCGGGGTGGCTCGCTCCGTCGAGGAACGAGAAGTTGGTGTGGCAATGCAGCTCCGCATACCCCGTCCCGACCATCTCGCCACTCTCGACTCTGCTGTCCCTTGGGACGGTCGACAGTAGGCGAACATCTGTTCGCATCGCAAGAGGCGGCCCCAGACCACCACCACCCCGTTTCTGGCGCCAGGAACGCGCTGAAAACAGCGCGCTTCGTGCGTCAGTTCGCCGCGGTATCGCCCATCGTGCCGCGCGGCGACCCGACCCGCCAGACTGCACGGATGACGATCGAACTCATCCCGCTCGCCACCGCGACCGCCACCTTGGCCGAACCGTTCTTCCTTCCCGATACGCCCACCGGCACAAGGGTGATCGCGGAGGTCACCGCGTTCGACTTCGCGGGCGATCGCCTGTCCGGCCACCTCAAAGGTCACGCATCCGCCGATTGGCTCACGCTGAGCCCGACGCTGCTCGGCACACTCGACGTGCGCGCGCTCATCGAGACCGACGATGGCGCGCTCATCTTCACCTCGTACCGTGGGCGGCTCGATCTCTCGACCGGTCAAGGTGCGTCCCCCTCGTACGCGGCACCGCTGTACGACACCGGCGACGAGCGCTACGCGTGGATCAACAAGATCCAGGCGGTTGCCAAGGGAACGTTGTCGTCCGACGCCACGCAACTCGTCTACGAGATCTGCGAGGTCCGCTAGGCGGGATCCGGCGGCGCGCCATCGTGCGCGAGCGCGTGCATCGCGTCGCCGCTGAGTCGGTAGAGCACCCACTCGTCCTTCGGCCGCGCACCGAGCGATTGGTAGAACGCGATCGACGGTTCGTTCCAATCGAGCACGGCCCACTCGATCCGACCGCAACCGCGGTCGCGCGCGAGTCGGCCGAGCTCGACGAGCAATGTTTTGCCCAGACCGCGTCCACGGGCGTCGGGCCGCACGAAGAGATCTTCGAGGTAGATCCCGGGCCGGCCGAGGAACGTCGAGAAGTTGTGGAAGAACAACGCGAACCCGGCAACCGCGCCGGGGCCGTCGCCGTCAGTCTCCGCGATCAGCACCTCGGCGTACGGATGCGCACCGAAAAGGTGGGTGCGGAGCTCCGACTCGTCGAGCGCCACCTCGTGTTCGAGATGTTCGTACGTCGCGAGTTCACGAATGAGCTCCGCGATCACGGGAACGTCATCGGAAGTGGCCGGGCGAATCATGGAGCCTCAACGGGTTGGCGATGTGACGGATCACACCGTACCGATACCCATCGAACGTCGATAGCGTGCACCCATGACCAACGGCCCGATCTCGGTGCGTGTCCTCGCGACGTTCGTCGGCCGTCCCGCCCCGATCGGCAGCACCCGCAACGGCGAGGTCACGAGCGCAATCCGCAAGACGTCGGTTCCCGGCCACACGGTGACGCTCGGCGCGATCAACCTCGCCGGCGACGATCAAGCCGACCGATCGGTGCACGGCGGCCCCGACAAGTCGGTCTACTTCTACCCTTCGGAGCACGCGGTCGAGTGGCAGGCCGATGGGTTCGATCTCGCACCCGGGTCGGTCGGTGAGAACGCCGCACTGGTCGGCGCACGGGAAACCGACGTGCACATCGGCGATGTGTGGAGGTGGGGCACCGCAAGGATTCAGATCAGCCAGCCACGAGCACCGTGCTTCAAGCTCACGATGCACGCCGGGCGCAAAGACGTCGGTCCACGCATGATCGAAACGAAGCGCAGCGGTTGGTATGTGCGCACGCTTCAGCCGGGAACAATCGAGACACGCGGCGGGCTCGAGCTCGTCGAACGCGACGACGAAGCACCGACCGTAGCCGTTTGCTTCGCCGTGATGTTCCCCGGGATCCACGCCGAGGCCGACGATCCCGCCGTCGTACAACGCGTGATGCAGTGCGCGACTCTCGCGTCCGAGTGGCTCAGCTATCTCACCGCGCGCAATCCCCTCGCGGTGGCGAACGCGGGCTAGTCGTAGATCGCGGCAATCGACGCGACACCACGCTCGACGTTCACCAAATACGCGAGCATTTCGTCGACGACCACGTGCCACGAGACGCTTCGTGATCGCGACGCGCGATCCCACCACCGCACGTCGTGCGCCCACGGCCCCGCCCACGCGGTGATCGCGCCGCCGCCGTTCGGGAGGGCAGAGCTGCGGAGGTCCGCAGGTGATGCGGAGAGCTCACCGCGAGCAGAGACCATCACCGCGTGGCCCTGGCCGTCGAGCAACTCGGCCGCGACCACATGATCGAACACCCGCGCCGGCGCGGGACCCGGAATCGTCCCCGGCCACGGCGGAGTCTCCACGGTCACCGGACCGGCCACCGGACCGATCGGCGCGTGCGGTGCCGGTTCGCGCGGCTCGCCCCACGGCACCCACCGGATCCGCTCGGCCGGTGTTCGCCCACCTTGTGCGACCGCGGTCACCACGTGCTCGGGGCCGAGCAAACCCTGAATACGCGCGAGAACGCGCTCGGCCCGATCCGCGGCGTTGGCATCGCCGCCCCAGAAGCCGAGTTGACGGCCCGACGCGGGAATCACCTGATCCGGAATCAATCGCAGGAGGGTGAGCCCGCCGCTCAACCCACCGGTCGCGGTCAGCCAACCGTCGAGTTGCCATCGCACTCGTTCGGCCAACGCGCCCGGAGTCAACGCACCCTCGTGGCGCCACGCGCGCGAGAGGTGCTCGCCGTGTTCGGTCTCGGCTTCCACCACCACCTGCGTACACGCGAGGCCGACGTGCGCGAGCCGATCGAGCAAACGATCGGCCAAACCCTTCGCGACGAACGCGACGGCATCCACGCGATCGGCCGGTGGATCCAACTCGGCGCTTTCTTCGAAGTCGGGCGGCGGCGTGGTGAGCGACGGTGGATGCGGATCTTCACCGCGCGCGAGACGATGCGCGGTAAGACCATCACGACCCAACCGTGCGAGCACCGACGCGGCCGGAAGCTCGCCAAACGCGCCGAGCGTGCGCAACCCGAGCCGGATGAGCAGGTCGGCCAGATCGTCGTCACCCAACGCGCCGACAGGCCACGGCGCGAGGAATACCGCGGTCTCACCGGCCGCCACGATCACCTCGCGGCGCGCCGCGAGGTGAGCCGCGAATCCACCGTCGGCGATGCCGATGCGAACGTCGGTCACGCCGGTCTCGATCACCGCGGCCCGGATGTGATCCGCAAGCCCACCGTCACCACCGTGATAGCGAGACGGACCGCGGGTGGGGAACGCGAGTAGGCCCG
>JANYLF010000002.1 GCA_025357995.1 Acidimicrobiia bacterium
GCAGCATGAGTCCGATGAGGTCGAGTTCGGTGAGTTGTTTCCAGAGTGCGGACGAGTACCCGACGGCATCGTCTTCGAGTTTGCGGACGTCTTCCAACGGTGACGCGGACGCACAGAGGCCGCGCACCATCTCCCGCAACATTTCTTGCTCGGCCGAGAACTCGAGATCCATCGTTACGTCCTGTTGGTTGTGCGGGGCGAGGTGGTCACGGGCGCCATGCGTCGCCTCGGCGTGCCCACGGATTGTCGGATGCGTCGGTTGGGATCGCGACGCGAGCTGCGCAGTCGGTCTTCAGGTCGCCGTCCACGGTCAGCGAGACGGTGAGCGAGACCCATCCGCAGCCCGCGTCGTCGGTCTCCACTCCGTCGACGACACCGCGCATCGTCATCGTGTCGCCCGGGAACACCGACCCCTTCATACGGAACTTCATGCGACCGAGCCGACCCGTGGGACCGGTCCAGTCGGTTACGAACCTCTCGAACCACGCGGCTTGGTTCGGGGTGTTCATGAAGATGTCTTGCGTGCCGTTACGGTTGACCGCGAAGTCGTGGTCGTGGTGCATCGGTCGCCAGTCGCGCGCGGCGAGGGCACCGAGCACGATCGTGGTGGCGGTGACCGGGTACACCAACTCCGGCAGGACATCGCCCGGCTGGACGGAATCGAGCGTCAAGCGGTTGGTCATGATGCCCGCTGGTATCCGAAGCCGGTGTAGCTCTCGACGCCGACGAGTTCGTCGTTCTGGTTGAGGTACTCGACGTCGATGACCCAGAACCGGCCGGTGCCGAGCTTCGTGGTCTTCGGTTCGCTGACCGACCGCAGCAGTTGGCGCGTCCGGAGACGATCACCCGGACGAACCGGCTCGTGGAAGATGATCGTGTTGTCGGTCATGACCGCCTCGGGGAGTCCGAAGATCTGCTTGAGATCGAAGTGCACTTGGAGCGGCATCGGTTGCTCGTCCCGACCCGGACTCCAGTGGTGCGGACGGAACCAGACCGAGAGCATGGTCGGCGCCGCGATGGGTCCGCCCGTGATCTCGGCCGCAACGGCATCGTCCCAGAAGAGCGGGTTCCCGTTCTCGACCGACGCGCATGTGGTCCACACATACCCGCGCTCGACGGGGAACTCGCCGGTTTCCTCGTACTGGATCTGGTCGATCGATGCCTCGACCTCCGCCGGAACTGTGCTCACGCGATCACTCCTTCTTCGTGCAGCTTGGTGAGGGCGGCATCGTCGATGCCGGCGGCCTGCAGCAGCTCGTCGGTGTGGGTCTCGGTCGCTCCCAACACCTGGGGTGCCGGTTGCGAACGGTCTGTCCCCGCGAGCAGCCATCCCACTTGTTCGAAATCGGGACCGTCGGCGCGCGACGCGGTGACGAAGACATCGCGGGCTCGTAGGTGCTCGTCGTGCACGAGTTCCGGGACCGACGCGACGGCAGAAACGCAGGTATCGGCGGGCCCAAGTTGGGCGACCCACGCATCTCGGGGCCGCGAGGCAAACGCGGCACGGAACGCGGTGCGGATGTCGTCCTGCACGGCGTCGTCGTTCTGATGGTCGATCCATTGTTCGCACCCGAGCGCGCGGCAGAGGTTCGCGTAGAACCGCGGTTCGATCGCCCCGGCCGCGATCCACTTGCCGTCGGCGCACGCGTAGACGTCGTAACAGGCGTAGCGCCCGGTGAGGAGACTGTGGCGTGGGCCCGGGACTTCACCGGTGGCGAAGTACTCGTCGACGTTGAGTGACATCAGCGCGACGACACCGTCGGCGATCGACACGTCGAGATACGCGCCCTCACCGCTGGACGCGCGCGCCACGAGGGCCGCGAGGATCGCGATCACCGCTTGCATGCCGCCCGCGGCGCTGTCGGCCACCGTCGCGCCCGGGAGCGCGGGCCCACCTTCCGGGCCTCGGCCCGAGCAGTCGAGGTATCCACCCATCGCGAGGTAGTTGAGGTCGTGGCCGGCCCACTGTGACTTCGGGCCGTGTTGGCCGTAGCCACTCGTGGAGCAGTACACGATCCCGGGGTTGACGGCTCGCACGGCCGCGTCGCCGATGCCAAGCCGATCGACCACTCCCGGCCGGAAGCTCTCGATCACCACATCGGCCGCCGAGGCGAGTAACAGAAACGCGTCGCGGCCGGCGGGGGCCTTGAGGTCGAGCATCACGCGCTGCATGCCTCGGTTCCCCGCGTACGCGTAGAACGGGGGAGTGATCTGCACGCCGCCCTGTTGGGGTGGTGGTCCCACCTTCACGACGCGCGCGCCGTAGTCGGAGAGCCAACGGGATGTCCGCGCGGCCGGACCCACGCTCGCGAGGTCGAGGACGGTGATGCCGTCGAGCAGTCCGGATGCGGGCACGGGTCAGAAGGTTTTCGCGAGCCCGAGGCCGCGGCGGGCGATGATGTTCTTCTGGATCTCGGAGGATCCACCACCGATGGTGTCGATCACGGTGTAGCGGTACGTGGATTCGGCCCGGCCCTCCATGGGCGCGGTCTCGGTCTTGACCCGCAGCACACCACCGGGTCCGGCGATGTCCATCGACGCGCTGGCGAGGCGACGGGAGAACTCGGTAGCGAAAAGCTTGTACTGCGACGACTCGATCGTGGGTGGGGGTGTCCCCGGCGTCTTCTCCGCCTTCATCGACTCCGCCACCACGCGCAATCCGAGCACCCGCGCGACCTCGGCGTCGGTGACGAGTCGCGCGATCTCGCGGCGGATCACCGGGTCGTCGCGCAGCGGCACGCCGTCGCGTGTTTCGGTGCGCACGTAGTCGATGAGCAGGTCGAGGCGTTGCTTGATGGGCGCGAACGTGAACATGGTGAACCGCTCGAGGTCGAGCGCCTGCGAGATGTATTGGAACCCGCGGTTCACCTCGCCGACCACATAATCGTCGGGCACGAAGACGTCCTCGATGAAGACCTCGTTCGTGCGCTCGTCGCCCATCGGGACGCCGCCCATCGTTTGGATGGCGTTGATCGTGATCCCGGGCTGATCGAGCGGCACGAGCATCAGTGTGATGCCACGATGCTTGTCGTCGGGGTTGGTGCGGGTTCCGAGCCAGTACCACTCGGCGAAGTGCGCGGAGGTGGTCCAGGTTTTCTGACCGTTGAGGATCCAGCCGGTGACGCCATCGCGTTCCGCGGGCTCGGCCTTCAGGCGCATCGACGCCGCGTCGGAGCCCGCGTCGGGTTCGCTGTAGCCGACCGCGAACTCGACCTCGTTGCGCAAGATCATGGGCAGAAACGTTTGCTTGAGGAAGTCGTTGCCCTGGGCGATCAACGTCTTGCCGATGATGCCGACGCCCTTGCCGATCTGCGGACCGCCCCGCCCCGCGAGCGCCTCGTTGAGCAGGAACTCGTAGATTCCTTCGCCTGCGGATCCGCCGTACTGCTCGGGCCAGGTGAGCCCGAGCCAACCCTTGGCCCCGAGGCTCGCCATGAACGCCCGCCGCTTGGGCGTGTCCACGATCTGGGCCATGTTCTCTCGGGTGACATCGAAGACGTCCGGGTCGTCGTTCGCGTCGAGGAATGTCTCGACTTCGGCGGCGAACGCCTGCTGTTCGGCTGAGAACTCGAAGTCCACACCTGCTCCTGGGCTGCACCGGGGAAATCTGACGAGGCGTCAGATCCTACGGGCTCGCATCGCTGCGGTCACTTTGGACGATCGACACTCGCGCGAGTCAGGTGACGACACCGCGGGCGCGCAGTTCCGCGACGCGGTCGGTGTCGAGGCCGAGCTCGGTGGCGAGGACCGCGGCGGTGTGCTCGCCCACCCACGGCACCCGGGTCTCGGGTCCCTCGGCCATCTTCGAGAGCTTGACCGGGTTGCCGGGAATCAGGATCGGCTCCTCCACCCCGTCCGTGCGCGCCATCTCGACGAGCATGTGGCGTGCCGCCACGTGGGGATCCGCGATCACATCGGGCGCACGGTTGCTCGGCCCCGCGACGATGCCGGCCTCGGTAAGTTCTTGCGCAGCATCGAGCTTGGTGCGGGTGATCGCCCACGCCTCGATGGCCGGGCGGATCACCGATTCGAGGTGGGGTCCCCATCCGGCTCGGGTGGCGAAACGCGGATCGTCGATCCACTCGGTACGGCCGATCAACTCTGCGAGTTTCTGGAACTGGTGCTCGCGCACGATCTGCACCACGACGTAACCGTCTGACGCACGGAAGCCCTCGCAGATCACCTGCAGTGCCTTGTCGGGCTCGGGCCGCACGCCCATCGACCAGAAGTTGGTGACGACATCGGTCATCGCGAGCGTGGCGTCGAGCATCGCAATGTCGACGTACTGACCCTCGCCCGTGTGCTCGCGATGACGGAGCGCGCTCAAGATCCCGATCACCGCGAAGAGCGCGGAGC
>JANYLF010000136.1 GCA_025357995.1 Acidimicrobiia bacterium
TCGGGGCCGTCGTCGAACGTGAGCGCGACGTGGCCCGGCCGGGGGTGCACCGAACTCACCGCGCGTGGGCCGATGTCGATGACGGATCCGGTTCCCACCGCCAACGCCTGGTTGCCGTCGGACACGTGACGATCCGAGGCAATGGCATTCGCGGTGTATCCGTGCGCGCCGAGCGCGATCACGAGCGTCGAGAGCGAAATCACCATCGCGGCGACCCACCACCGACCGACCCGAAGGGCCACGCGACGCGAGCGGCGGCCAATGTCGCTCTCCGCGGTCGACTTGGGAGTGAGGACCGCGCGCTCGGGTCGACGGCGACCGATCCGCAGCCACCGCCACGAGCCGAACGCGATCGACAGCCCCAGCAGGCCGACAATCAACATTGTCGAATGCGGGTACGGGACGGGAAGCGTCGGCTTCCCGACCGGGGCTCGACCGCCGTAGCTTTCGAAGCTGGGGAGATGGACACCGGGGGCCTCCGGCCCGGCCATAGCCGACCAGATCACGCACGCCGCGTACGCGAGGAGTCCCACGGCGAGGAACGCAACGACGGTCGCGACCAGCCGCGGGCGACGAGCGTTGCGCGCAGCAAATACTGCGCCCGCGTGAGGTCGACGGATCCCGACCGCACGAAATCCCACCCCCGAGCTGCGCCCCACTCCCGCCCCACTCCCGCCCTCCGACCGCGAAGCGGCCACCGTAGGAGCGCCAGCCGCGATCGGCAAGGGCCCGAAGCCCCACTGCCCGACGGTCGCGGTCGAAATTCTTTCTAGCGGACGCCCATGGGGGCCGCGTCGGGGGTGAGCGGCGAAGGGAGATCGGTCTCGCCCAGCAGCGCCCGATCGACCGCGGCCGCGCATGACCGACCCTCGGCAATCGCCCATACGATGAGGCTCTGACCGCGACCCATATCCCCACAGACGAAGACGCCATCGACGTTCGTGCGCCACTCCGAGGTGCGGCTCACGTTGCCGCGATCGTTCAACTCCACGCCCAGTTGTTCGAGCACGCCTGCGCGCTGCGGACCGACAAAACCCATCGCGAGCAACACCATCTCGCACGGCAACTCGAAGTCGGATCCCTCGACCTTCTCGAAGCTCATCCGACCGTCGGTGACAGTCTGTTCCACCTCGTGCGCTTTCAGCGCGCGCACGTTGCCGTCGTCGTCGCCGAGGAAGCACTCCGTGTTCACACTGAAGACGCGCTCGCCACCCTCTTCGTGCGCCGACGACGTGCGATAGATCATCGGCCAAGTGGGCCAAGGGTTGGCGTCGGGCCGCGCATCGGGCGGGCGGGGCATAATCTCGAACTGGTGGATCGTGGCCGCGCCGTGGCGATGCGACGTGCCCAGACAGTCGGCTCCTGTGTCTCCCCCGCCGATGATGACCACGTGCTTGCCGGCGGCGGAAAACGGGTGCTCGGCGAGGTCGCCTGCTTGCACCTTGTTGGCGGGCGGCAGGAACTCCATGGCCTGGTAGATGCCGGTGAACTCTCGACCGGGGATCGGAAGGTCACGTGCCGCAGTAGCACCACCGGCGAGGACGATCGCGTCGAAGTCGCGTTGCAACTCCTTCACCGCGATGTTCTCCCCGACGTTGGCATTCACGCGGAACTCGGTGCCTTCGGCTTCCATCTGCGCGAGACGACGGTCGAGGACGCGTTTCTCCATCTTGAACTCGGGGATGCCGTACCGCAACAGCCCACCGATGCGGTCAGCGCGTTCGAACACCGTGACCGCGTGACCGGCGCGGGTGAGTTGCTGCGCAGCTGCGAGCCCCGCCGGACCGGAACCGACGACCGCGACCTTCAACCCCGTCGTCGTACTGGGCATGACGGGCGGGAGCGTTCCGTCGGCGTCGGTGAGCGCGTCGAAACCGCGCTCGATGATGTTGACCTCGACCTGTTTGATCGCCACCGGTTCTTCGTTGATGCCAAGCACACAACTCGCCTCGCACGGCGCCGGGCACAGGCGACCGGTGAACTCGGGGAAGTTGTTGGTGGCGTGGAGCCGGTCGAGCGCGTCGGCCCAGTCACCGCGATAGACCAGGTCGTTCCACTCGGGGATGAGGTTCCCCAGCGGGCAGCCGACGTGACAGAACGGGATGCCGCAGTCCATGCACCGCGCCGCTTGATGTTGCAACGACTCTGTCGGGAACGGCTCGTAGACCTCTTTCCAGTCGCGCAAGCGCACCGGCACCGAACGTCGCGACGGCAGCTCCCGTTCGTACTTCATGAAACCCGTCGGCTCACCCACGGGACGCCGCCATGATCGCTTCGTCGACGTTGATACCGCGTTCCTCAGCCACGCGCGCGGCTTCCAAGACCCGCTTGTAGTCCTGCGGCATCACCTTGCGGAACCGATCGACTTCGTCATGCCAATCCGCGAGGATCCCTCGCGCGACCGTCGATCCCGTCTCGTGCGCATGGGTGCCAATCGTGGTCCGTAACCACTCCCTGTCGTCTTCGTCGAGATCGTCGAGATCGACCATCTCCCGGTTGAGGCGGGTGAAGAACATCCCGTCGGCATCGTGAACGTACGCGACGCCACCGGACATGCCCGCGGCGAAGTTCCGACCGGTGGAGCCGAGCACCACGACGCGTCCGCCGGTCATATATTCACACCCGTGGTCACCCACACCTTCGACCACCGCGGTCGCGCCCGAGTTGCGGACGCAGAACCGCTCACCCACCTTGCCGCGCAGGTACACCTCGCCACTCGTGGCGCCGTAGAGCACCACGTTGCCCGCGACCACGTTGTCTTCGGGCACGAAGGGCGCAGCATCCGAGGGTCGCACGGTGATGCGACCACCGGAAAGGCCCTTGCCGAGGTAGTCGTTGGAATCGCCGACGAGGCGGAGCGTGATCCCCTTCGGCACGAACGCACCGAAGCTCTGACCGGCCGAACCGGTAAGCGTGATGTCGATCGTGTTGTCCGGGAGGCCCGCTCCGCCATACCGGCGCGTGAGCTCCGATCCGAGCATCGTGCCGACCGTTCGGTTCACGTTCCGGATGTTGGTATCGATCGTGACCGGCTCACCCCGTTCGAGCGCGGGCGCGGCTTGCGCGATGAGCGAGTTGTCGAGCGCCTTGTCGAGGCCGTGGTCTTGTGACTTCGTGCAGTACATGTCTTGGAAGTCGTGATCGAAATCGGGCACGTGCAGGATCGGCGTGAGGTCGAGCCCGGATGCCTTCCAATGGTGGATCGCGGCACGAGTGTCGAGCATCTCGGCGTGACCGATCGCTTCCGCGAGCGTGCGGAACCCGAGCGCGGCCAGGTACTCCCGGACCTCTTCGGCGATGAACTCGAAGAAGTTCACGACGAACTCCGGCTTGCCGGTGAACTTCTTGCGCAGCTCCGGGTTTTGGGTGGCGACGCCTACCGGACACGTGTCGAGGTGGCAGACGCGCATCATGATGCAACCGCTCACCACCAGCGGCGCCGATGCGAACCCGAACTCCTCCGCGCCGAGCAGCGCCGCGATCACGACGTCTCGACCGGTCTTCAACTGACCGTCGGTCTGCACCACGATGCGGTCCCGCAGGCCGTTGAGGAGCAGCGTCTGCTGCGTCTCCGCGAGGCCGAGTTCCCATGGCGCGCCGGCATGCTTGAGCGACGTGAGCGGCGAGGCGCCGGTACCGCCGTCGTGCCCCGAGATGAGCACCACATCGGCATGCGCCTTCGCCACGCCCGCGGCCACCGTGCCCACGCCCACCTCGGCGACGAGCTTCACGTGCACGCGCGCGAGCGGGTTGGAGTTCTTGAGGTCGTGGATGAGCTGCGCGAGATCTTCGATGGAATAGATGTCGTGGTGCGGCGGCGGACTGATGAGGCCGACCCCCGGCGTGGAATGTCGTGTCTTCGCGATCCACGGGTACACCTTGTGGCCGCCGAGCTGACCACCCTCGCCCGGCTTCGCACCCTGGGCCATCTTGATCTGGAGGTCGTCGGCGTTCACGAGGTACTCGCTCGTCACGCCGAACCGGCCGCTCGCCACCTGCTTGATCGCACTTCGGCGGAGGTCGCCGTTCGCGTCGGGCGTGTACCGATCCGCGTCTTCACCGCCCTCTCCGGTGTTCGACTTGCCACCGATGCGGTTCATCGCGATAGCCAGCGTCTGGTGGGCCTCGGCGGAAATTGATCCGTAGCTCATGGCACCGGTCGAGAAGCGCTTCACGATCTCGCGGATCGGTTCGACGTCGTCGATTGCCACCGCGGGCCGGTCACCCACCTTCAGCTCGAACAGCCCGCGCAACGTGGCAAGCTGCTGCGATTGCCCGTCGACCTGACTGGTGTACTGCTTGAAGATCTCGTAGCGACCGGTGCGGGTGGCGTGTTGAAGCTTGAAGACCGTCTCGGGGTTGAAGAGGTGGTACTCACCCTCCCGGCGCCACTGGTACTCGCCGCCGATCTGCAACTCGCGATGTGCGAGCTCACTCGGGCGCGGCGGATACGCGAACTCGTGACGCGCCGCCGATTCCGCCGCGATCGTGTCGAGCCCCACACCACCGAGGCGGCTCGTGGTGCCGGTGAAGTATTCGTCGATCACGCCTTGGCCGATACCGATCGCCTCGAACACTTGCGCGCCGGTGTAGGACGCGACCGTCGAGATCCCCATCTTCGACATCACCTTCAGCACACCCTTGCCACACGCCTTGATGTAGCCCTTCGCGGCCTGACGCGGGGTGGCGGCGATGTGGCCTTCACGCGACAGGTCGCGCAAGACGTCGAACACGAGGTACGGGTTGACCGCGGCGGCGCCATAACCGAGGAGGAGTGCGATGTGGTGCACCTCGCGCGCTTCGCCGGTCTCGATCACCAACCCGACGCGTGTACGCGTCTTCTCCCGAATCAGGTGGTGGTGTACAGCCGCGGTGATGAGCAGGCTCGGGATCGGCGCGAGTTCATCGGTGGCGTAGCGATCGGAGAGGATCACAAGATCGACGCCACCGGCGATGGCGGTGCTCACCTCGGTGCGGATGCGTTCGATCGCGGCGCGCAGGCCGTCACCACCTTCGGCGACGGGATAGAGCGCGTCGATCGTGATCGGCTGGTAACCGTCGACGCCGCCGGGATCATCGATGTAGCGAAGCTTGGCGAGATCGTCGTTGTCGATGACGGGCATCGGTAGCACGATCTGGCGGCACGACTCCGGCCCCGGTGCGAGGAGGTTGGCCTCGGGGCCGATGGTGCCACCCAGGCTCGTGACGAGCTCCTCGCGAATCGCGTCGAGCGGCGGGTTGGTGACCTGAGCGAAGAGCTGCGAGAAGTAGTCGAACAACATGCGGGGACGGCTGGACAGCACCGCGATCGGTGTGTCGGTGCCCATGGAACCGATGGGCTCGGCACCGGTGCGGGCCATCGGCGCGATCAGGATGCGCACCTCTTCTTCGGTCCATCCGAACATGCGCTGCTGCTGCACCTGTGACGCGCGCACCGGCGTGAGCGCATCGCGTACGGGGAGGTCGTCGAGGCGGATCAGCCCCGCCTCGAGCCACTCCCGGTACGGCTGGGCGGCCGAGAGGTCGGACTTGATCTCCTCGTCGTCCACGATGCGCGCGAGCGAGGTGTCGACGAGGAACATACGGCCCGGCTCGAGCCGCCCCTTCTTGATCACACGGGCGGGATCCACATCGAGCACGCCTGCTTCGCTCGCCATGATCACGAGACCGTCGTCCGTCACCCAGTAGCGGCTCGGACGCAGACCGTTGCGGTCGAGGACCGCGCCCATCACCGTGCCATCGGTGAACGCGATCGACGCGGGACCATCCCACGGCTCCATCAACGAAGCGTGGAACCGGTAGAACGCGCGCTTGTCCGGACTCATCGACTCGTGGTTTTCCCACGCTTCGGGAATCATCATGAGCACCGCGTGCGGCAAGGACCGGCCGCCGAGATGGAGGAGCTCGAGGACTTCGTCGAAGCTCGCGGTGTCCGACGCGTCCGGCGTGCAGATCGGGAAGATCCGTTGGAGGTCGCCGGGAATCACGTCGGACTCGAGCAGCGCCTCGCGCGCTTGCATCCAGTTGCGGTTGCCCTTCAGGGTGTTGATCTCGCCGTTGTGCGCCACGTACCGATACGGGTGCGCGAGCGGCCAGCTCGGGAACGTGTTCGTGGAGAAGCGCGAGTGGACCAGTGCGAGGGCCGACTCCACACTCTCGTCGCGCAGGTCGGGAAAGAACGCGTCGAGCTGCGGTGTGGTGAGCATGCCCTTGTAGACAATGGTCCGCGCCGAGAGCGACGGGAAATACACGTCGACCTCGTGCTCCACGCGCTTGCGCACGACGAATGCCCACCGGTCGAGTTCCACGCCGCTCAGGCCGTCACGTGCGATGAACCACTGGCGGAAGCCCGGCATCGCCGCGACGGCGGTCTGACCGAGTGACGACGGGTCAGTGGGAACGTCGCGCCAGCCGAGGACTATGAGGCCTTCTTCGGTTGCGATCTCATCCATGCGCCGCGCGGCCTTGGCCGCGTCGTCGGGCTCGACGGGCAGAAACGCGATGCCCGTGGCGTACGCACCCGCAGCCGGAAGGGCGAAGTCGACGGTCGCGCGGAGGAACCGGTCGGGCACCTGAATGGTCAGGCCCGCGCCGTCGCCCGTGTTGACCTCACAGCCGGATGCGCCGCGGTGCTGCAGGTTGCGCAGCGCGGTGAGACCCTGCTCGATCCGTTCGTGGGTGGCACGGCCGTGAATGTCGACCACGAACGCGACCCCACAGGAGTCGTGTTCGAACGTCGGGTCGTACAAGCCTTGACGGCGGGGCAAGTCGAGATTGGTCACTGACGTCGTCTTCTTCCGGGTCTGGTTCCGAATCTGGGCGTGCGAGCACGCTCGAAACTTGCAGTTCCCCGGGACGACGTTGGCCCGAACCGCTCACTCTAGCCGCGCCCCCTCCAGCCTCATCAACCGTTTCCAACGCTGAGAACGCGTCGAAAACCGCGCGTTCTGCGTGCCAGAAACGTTCAGGCGAGGAGGTTGCGGGCGATCTGGCTGATCTGGATCTCGTCGGTGCCGGCGTAAATCTGGAGGACCTTGGCGTCTCGGGCGAGTTGCTCGACCTCGAACTCGGCCATGTATCCGTTCCCGCCGTGGAGCTGGACCGCTTCGAGCGCCACTTC
Source organism: Acidimicrobiia bacterium (assembly GCA_025357995.1). Taxonomy (GTDB): domain Bacteria; phylum Actinomycetota; class Acidimicrobiia; order IMCC26256; family JAENVU01; genus JAENVU01. Next base: position 7,121 of record JANYLF010000136.1, read on the forward strand.
CATCGCGGCGCGAGCCGAGTACAGCTTCATGACCGACGCCTCACTCAGCGTCATCGCCGCGCCCGCAGACGACTTCTCGATCGTCCGGAACACCATGTTCTCCACATTGAGGCGGTGCATCTCCATCCGCGCCAGCTTCTCCTGGATGAGCTGGTGCTCGCCGATCGGCTTGCCGAAGCGCACACACGTCTTGGCGTACTCGAGGGACAACTCGAGACAGCGCTCGATGATCCCCAGGCTCATCGCCGCAACGCCCACCCGCTCGATCGAGAACGCTTCCTTCGCGCCTTCGCGGTACGGCACATCTTCGGTCTCACCGAGGAGGCGGTCCTTGCCGACGCGGACGTCGGTGAGGAACAACATGCCCGTGGGCGACGAGTGCATGCCCATCTTGCGCATCGGCTTGGTCTGCTCGAACCCGGGCATGCCCCGGTCGAGTACGAAGCTCAAGATCTTGCGTTCCGCCGGAGGGTTGCCTTCGTCGAGCTTGCAGATGAAGACGGTGGTGTCGGCGTACGGCCCGTTGGTGATGAACGTATTGGAAACGTTCAACAGGTACTCGTCGCCGTCGCGCTTCGCGGTGGCCTGCATGCGACCGAAC
>JANYLF010000056.1 GCA_025357995.1 Acidimicrobiia bacterium
CCGCCTGGCCCAAGCGTACGGACTGTCGCAGTGACGGACAAGCGGGGCATACGGGCGGTACCGCGTGATCATGCCGAGTGTTCATCGACCCCGGAGGCGGTCGACCGTGGTCACGCAGGCAACGCGAACGTCTCGATCCCGCTGGTGGTGGGAACGAGGATGCGTCCGCCGACGATCGACGGTGGGGCCGTCGGGGTGCCGGCGAGCGTGAGGGTCCGCAGCGGCGCGCACGACGACGTTCCGCAGCCGGTGCGGCTCGCGAGCACGAGGTGCTTGTCCGAGGTCGCAACGATGACGACGTCTCCAGCGATCGACGGTCGGAACGACGCCACGGCCGGGAGCGCGACCGTCCAGCTCGGTGCACAGGTTGCCTGACCGCAGCCGCCGGCGTCGTACACGCCGAGGTTCGCGGAGCCGCTCGCGCCGCTGGGCGCGAACGCGTGATCGGTGTCGAACGCCGGATCGGCCGTGACCGTCCGGGCACTGTCGGTCGGCGAGCGCCACACGAGGGCTGCGGTGGTCGCGTCGACGCTCCAGAGTTGGGTGCCGTTCCGCGAGGTCCACGTGGTCGCGCCTCCGACCCAGACCCCCTCGGTGGCCACGGCGTGCGCGACCGGAAGACAGACCGTGAAGTCTTCGCAGGTGGCGGGGTCGTAGACGTTCGCCGTCTCCCCGGTCGCGGCGGCGACGAAGCGGTCGCCGATGCGGCTGATGCGCGGGAGGTTGTGCGGAGGAATGGGCGGGACGCCACAGACCGTCACCGACGACGAGTCGAACCACATCGTGTTGAAGCCGAGGTCGTAGGAGATGACACCGCTTGCCACCGTCGTGTTCGTGCCACAGCCCACGACGATCGACATCGTCTGGCGCCACGGCACGATGATCCGGTCGCCGTCGGTGACGACGTCGCCGGTGGTGCAACTCGATGTCGAGTTCACGCCGGGAACCGGGCCGAGCACCGTCGAGTCGAGGAGGCCACCGGAATCGTGGTCCAGCTTCACGACGGAGCACCGGGCGGCGGAAACCGGCACCCAGACGCTCCCGGAGTACAGCGCGGGCGTCCCGGCGCCGGGCAGCCCGCCGACTGACCACTTCGACCCGCCGGTTCTGCCGTCGAAGGCGGTCACGGTGGAGCCGGTGCGAGCGAAGAGCCCGCCCAGGTCACCGACGACCTCAGCCGGCGCCGAGGCAACTGGGCCGACCGGTCCCGCCGTCAACGAGCCGACGTTCGCCGGTGTGACGGTGGTGTCGTGCTCCGCCCAGGCGCGTCGGTCCGATCCCTGACCGGCCATCGGCCAGGCACAGCCGGCCGTGAGCGCGGCGATTCCGACGAGCATGATGGTGAAGCGAAAGCGCATGTGTTGTCCCCCAGGTGGCTCAAAAAGGCTAAGGGAAAGGGCAGTGACCCACAATGGTCCGAAGGCCCCATTACCGTTGCCTGCCATGGCCACAAACCCCCGGTTCTTCGCGCGCTTCCTCGTTGCGGGCGCGCTCCTGCTCGTCCTCGCCGCGTGTGGGAGCAGCTCGGTGTCCAAGGTCTCGACCGGTGACAAGGCCGGTCCACCCGCGAATGGTGACTCCAGCAGCACGAGCGCGCCGGGGCCGACGACCACGACGGTCTTCACCCAGACCGCGGCGCAGAAACCGTGCGTTGCACTCGCGGACCCGTTACCCACGGGCGCGCCGAGCGTCCCGGTGAAGGTGGGTCCCGCTCCGACCACGCTCGTCATCGAGGATCTCAAGCCCGGTACCGGAGCCGACGTAAAGGCCACGTCGAGCGTGACGGTCGACTACATCGGCGTCGCGTGTTCGACCGGCAAGATCTTCGACTCGTCGTACTCCCGCGGTCAGCCCGCCACGTTCCCGTTGAACGGTGTGATCAAGGGCTGGTCGGAGGGGCTCGTCGGCATGAAGGTGGGCGGTCGGCGCCTGCTGGGGATTCCGAGCGACCTCGCCTACGGCGCGAGCGGTCAAGGCGCCACCATCGGTCCGAACGAAGCGCTGTGGTTCGTGGTCGACATGAAGTCGGTCGCCTGACCGGCCCACGAACACCACTCGGTACCATCGCGAGATGGAGCTCACCGAGATCGATCATGTTGCCATTGCCGTCGCGGACCTCGACGCCGCGATCGCGTACTACCAAGAGACGTTCGGGTGCACCGTGGCGCACCGCGAACTCATCGAATCCGACGGTGTCGAAGAAGCGCTGCTCAAAGTGGCCGACTCGTACGTGCAGCTGCTCACCCCCACGCGTGACACGTCGCCCGTGGCCAAGTACCTCGCGACCAAAGGTGAAGGCATCCATCACGTCGGCTATCGCGTCGCGAACTGCGGTGAGGCACTAGCCCGCGTGAAAGCCGCGGGCCATCGGGTGATCGACGACGCGCCGCGGCCGGGAAGTCGCGGGACCACGGTCGCGTTCGTGCATCCGAAGGGTGCATTCGGCACGCTGATCGAGTTGGTGCAGGAGTAACGGCTCCCCAGTGCCTCGTCTGCAACTGCGCGACGGGCGCAGTCTCGCGTACGAAGACGGTGATCCCACGGGCGCGCCGGTTCTGCTGTTTCACGGCGCGCCGGGTTCACGGCTGTTCCGTCCGCGAGCAGCAGAGACCGCAGCTGCTGGCGTGCGACTCGTCACGTTCGATCGGCCGGGCTACGGCTTGTCGGACCCGGTGGAATCGCCGACTTTGCTTGGCGTGGCGGGTGACGCGCGGGCGTTGATGGAGTCGCTTGACATCGCCCGCTTCTCGATTGTCGCGTGGTCGGGTGGCGGTCCGGCCGCGGTTGCCACCGCGCGGTACGCGGCGGATGAGGTGACGAGCCTCGCGTTGGTGAGTGCACCCGGACCGCTCGACGAGGTGCCCGGCGCGTGGGACGCGCTCGGTGATCTCCGGCGACCGACGGCCGAGATGGCGCGCCGCGAGCCCCATCGATCGGTGCGGTCGGTGGCGCGTCACATGGAACCGTTTCTCGCGGATCCCATCTCGTTTCTCGGCCGTGGCAAGGGACCCGACGCGCCCATCCGGGCCGACGCCGAGCTCGGTCCGATGTTGGCGGCGCAGGTCACCGAGGCATTGCGACCGGGCCCGGAGGGCATCGCTGCGGACTTGATCACCATGTGGTTGCCGTGGGAGTTCCGGCTGAGCGAGATCGAGTCGCCGACCACGGTCTTCCACGGCGCGCTGGATCGCCACAACGAAGCCGACGCTCGCACCTACGCGGACCAGATCCCCGAGGCGCGATTGGTGGTGTGGCCCGATGCCGGCCACCTCGGCGTCCTCACCCAATGGCCCAAGGTCCTCGCCGGGTTGCAGCCGAGCCCGTAGCGCCACGGCGGCCCCGGCCCGCAGGGCCAAGAGCGGGAGGCGAGAGCGACGCCGTCCCGACGCGGGCGATGCCATTGCGATCGAGGCGGAGCGTGGCCTGAGCGGCCCGGCCCAAAGGGCCAAGAGCGGGAGGCGAGAGCTGAGACCGGTATCGTGGCCTCCTTATGGCCGCACAGGAACCCACCGCCGGCACGTCTACACCGCCCGTTCACCCGATCCACGAACGGCTCGACGCGTTGGCCGAGCGGCGCGAGCAGGCCCTCCACGCTGGCAGTGATTCCGCGGTGGCGCGCCAGCACGAGCGCGGCAAGCTCACCGCGCGCGAACGCATCGATCTCCTCCTCGATCCGGATTCGTTCCATGAGCTCGACATGCTCGCCCGCCATCGTGCGCACGGGTTCGGGTTGGAGGACAACAAGCCCTACACCGACGGTGTGATCACCGGTTGGGGGACGGTCGACGGACGCAAGGTGTTCCTCTTCGCGCAGGACTTCACGATCTTCGGCGGCGCGCTCGGTGAAGTCTTTGCCGAGAAGATCCACAAGGTGATGGATCTCGCCGCGAGCGTGGGCGCGCCGTTCGTCGGGCTCAACGACGGTGCCGGCGCGCGAATCCAGGAAGGCGTGGTATCGCTCGCCAGCTACGGCGGCATCTTCTTCCGCAATGTGCAAGCGAGTGGCGTGATCCCACAGATCAGCGTCATCCTCGGTCCCTGTGCGGGTGGCGCGGTGTACTCGCCCGCGATGACCGACTTCGTCTTCATGGTGAAGGGGACGTCGCACATGTTCATCACGGGTCCGGATGTGGTGAAGGCCGCCACGGGTCAAGACGTCACCCAGGAAGAGCTCGGTGGCGCCATGACCCACGCGTCCAAGTCGGGCGTTGCCCAGTTCGTGTTCGATGACGAAGCGACCTGTCTCGAACAGGTGCGCTATCTCCTCTCCTTCCTCCCTTCGAACAACCTCGAGGATGCGCCGTACTTCGAGCCCGAAGACGCGCCGGACCGTTCGTGCGACGGGATCCTCGCGCTCATTCCCGACGCACCGAACAAGCCCTACGACATGAAGCAAGTCATCGCCGAAGTTGTCGACGACGGTGAGTTCTTCGAAGTGAACGCGCGATGGGCGATGAACATCATCTGTGGCCTCGCGCGCGTCGACGGTCATGTGGTCGGGATCGTGGGCAACCAGCCCAAGGTGCTCGCCGGGTGTTTGGACATCGAAGCGTCCGAGAAGGCCGCGCGGTTCGTGCGCACGTGCGATGCGTTCAACATTCCGCTTGTCACGTTCGTCGACGTTCCCGGGTTTCTTCCCGGAACCAACCAGGAGTACGACGGCATCATCCGCCACGGCGCGAAGTTGCTCTACGCGTACTGCGAGGCGACCGTGCCGCGGGTGCAGTTCATCACCCGGAAGGGCTACGGCGGTGCGTTCGTGGTGATGAACTCGAAGTCGATCGGCGCGGATCTCGCGTACGCGTGGCCGTCGGCCGAGATCGCGGTCATGGATGCGAACGGCGCGGCCAACATTCTCTTGCGCCGTGAGTTGGCAGAGGCGGCCGACCCGGTCGCGCGCAAGGCCGAATGGGACGTCGAATACTCGGAACGCTTCGCGAATCCCTACAACGCGGCCGAGCGCGGCTACGTCGACGACGTAATCGACCCGCGGGACACTCGTCGCGTGTTGGTCGACGCGCTGGAGATGTTGCGCACGAAGAAGGAACAGATGCCGGCGCGCAAGCACGGAAACATGCCGCTGTGACCGCGATGCTGCAATGACGAACCAACCGGAGTTCCGCGTGATCGACGCGAACGCGTCGGACGAAGAGGTGGCCGCGATTGTCGCCGCGCTGACGGTGCTCATTCAAGCGTCTCCAGCGGCGCCCCTCGGACCGCGGGCGCTCTCGATGTGGGTCGCGGCGCCTCGGCTCGCATCCCGGCGTTCTGGTTTGAGCCGCGGCGACTGGCGAATGTCGGGCCGGATCGGACGACGAGCCCGAGCGTGAGTACCGCCGCGGAGACGGATCCCATCGAGCACGCGGAGGTCGCGGCCGTCGGACCGGACTCCGTGACCGTGACGTTCGTGACCGCGCCGGACACCTCGGTGACCACTCGCCTCGGCGAGCACACCGTCGCGACCGTCGGCCCGCACCACGTGGCGACCTTTGAAGGGCTCGAGC
>JANYLF010000079.1 GCA_025357995.1 Acidimicrobiia bacterium
GAAGTGGTGATGTCGAGAGCAGAGGAGGACACCGTTGGCGATGCTGGTTTCGCCGCCGTGTTGCCAGTGTTGTACGTGATGGGTTTCGCACCATCCGGGTGGGGTTTCACATCCGGGCCAGCGGCAGTGCTGGTCTCGGGCGGCGACGGCTCGACGCATCCACCGCGGGTAGGAGCGGGTTTCGGTGCCGAGGTTGACGGGTCGCGAGTCGGGTCCGAGGATCACTCGGCTGATCGTGCAATCACACAACATGGTGTCGACTTCGGATGGTTCGAGGGCACCGATGAACGTGCCATCCATCTGCCCGAACCGGACAAACGCCTCACGGTTCAAATGGGCGAGGAACGTTGCCCAATCGATCACCACCACCGCACTCGGTGAGGCCATGATCGTGTCGGGATTGGCGCCCATCGCGATCCGACACATTCGTGCGAGACCATCGGCTCGACGTTGCGCCAACGTGCGGTCGTCGCCTTCCGAAGGTCGGTCGGTGAACGCGTCCAACGCAGTGAAGATCGTTTCTGCGTGGAGGCCAGCGATATCACCATCGAGGATCAACCGGTCACCAACGATCGACGCCCGGAGCCCGTCCTTCTCCGGGCCGAGGCCACCGTCACGACGGGCACACTTCGTGAAGTGTGACGCCATCCTGGCCAACGACCACATGTCTCTGCGACGCGCCGCGTCCAAGAGTTCGGGTTCGATCGCGGCGAGTTCCTCGTCATACCCATCGACACGCGCCAAGGCGATGATCCGCACGGCACCCGAGGAGATCGTCCCGTCCCGCCACGCCACACGCGTCTCGGGCAACACCTCACCGAGTTCACCCGCCGCGACTGCCGCGTGGACCTCACCCGTACGTATCCCCGTCCGCGCCCGCAACCACGCGGGAGTCGACTCAAACCCATCTTCACGACCGACCCCACGCCGATGTCCCGCCACCACCAAATCCGCGAACACGGCCTCCTGCCGGTCCAACTCGCGCCGGAAACGCAACACCGTCGAGGCCAACTCCGAATCCGAAAGTTCACCCGGAACGATCGTCATCAACGCCTCAACACCAGTAGACAACACGCCCAGGGGAGACACCACACCCGTTCCGTTTGTCATGTTGCACACCCCCTCGAACCGGTCGACAACCCGCCGATCACGTCCAAATCAGACTACCGAACACCAGTTCGAAAGTCAAGCAGAAAGCGGAAGAATCTCCAGCAATTTCAGGGGCTTCTGAAGTCGAGCGACGACACCGTCACCGCGCCCCTACCCCCTCATCGCGGCGACCATCTCGCGGAAGAAGGGCTCGATATCCGCGCGCGTCTGGAGAAAGCGGCCCAGCGCGACGGACACCGACGTCACGCCGATCGCCCCCAGATCCGCGACCGAAGCCACCGACGCGGCTGCGTCAACGCGACCGTCGGAGTCGGTCACGACGGGAAGACCGACGCGCACACCAAGACCCGAGACGTCACGCCCGCGCGCGACGAACGCGGCGCGCAACACGCCGATGCCATCCGCGATCTCCTCCACCGTCGGACCGAGCGGGAGCCAACCATCGCCGAGGTCCGCGATGCGCTCGATCATCGGCGCACTCAACGCGCCGCCGTACCAAATCGGAAGCCGCGCCTGAGCCGGGCGCGGTTCGCACCACAACTCGGAGAACGAGATGGTCGGCGACACGAACGTCACGGGCGGCTCGCTCGACCACAGCGCGCGACACGCGCGGATCGCGTCGTCCATGCGCGCGGTCCGGCCGACAAACGCCATGCCCGGCTCCACGAACTCCTCGCGCTGCCAGCCCGTTCCAATCCCAAGATCGACCCGGCCGCGCGAAAGTACGTCAAGTGTGGCCACGGTCTTCGCCAGCAAGACCACCGGACGCAGTGGAGCAATCAATACACCGGTACCCAACCGCACCCGAGACGTCGCGCCGGCGATGGCCGCCAAAGCAGTAAGCGGCTCCAGCCACGGCTCCGACGGCGGGTACGGAAACCGAGCGCCGTAGGGGTAACGATCGAGTCGAGGACCGATCGCCACATGATCGGGCAGCACCAGCTGGTCGACGCCGAGGTCGTCGGCCATCCGCGCCATGTCGACCACCGCGCCCAAATCGTCGCCAAAGAGGCGATCCACACCGGAGACGGTCACCGACAATCCAACGCGTACAGTCACCGCCGCGAGCGTAGTGTCGGGCATGCCCTGGCTCGCAGTGTCGCTGGCCCTCGGCGCCGCGATGTTGTTCGCCGTCGGCGCGGTCGCGCAGCAACAGGAGGCCGCCACCTACCCCGACCTCCATGGCGCGCGGCTCATGCTCCGTCTCCTCACCAAGCCGCGTTGGCTCGCGGCCACGACCGGGAACGCATGTGGCTACGTGCTCCAGGCGAGCGCGCTCGCGGTCGGATCGTTGATCGTGGTCGAACCGCTGCTCGTCACGGCCTTGGTCTTCGCGCTCCCACTCGGCGCGCGTTGGAACGGGCGGAGCATCACGCGCACGCAGATGCTGTGGGCCGCCGCGCTCTCGGCCGCGCTCGCCGTGTTCCTCATCGCGGGCGACCCCGATGGCGGAAGGAACGTCCAGCCTTTCCAAGCATGGTTCTCGTCCATCGTCGTCTGCGGCGTCATCGTGGTTGCCGCGGGAGGATTCGCGCTGCTCGTGGGACCGCCGATGCGCGCCCTCGGGCTCGCGGTCGTCGCCGGTACGTGCGTCGGACTCGGCTCCGCACTCACGAAGTCGAGTGTGTACTACCTCACGCATGGCGTCACACCGCTCTTCAGCCATTGGGAGCCGTACGCACTCATCGGCGTCGCCGCCTTCGGGATCTTCATGCAGCAGCTTGCGTTTCAATCCGGACCGCTCGAGATCTCCTACCCCGCGACGATGATCCTGGATCCGCTCGTCGCGTCGTTCATCGCGGTCAACACGCTGAACGAACACGTGGACACCGCCGGTTCGACCCGGGTCGTGATCGGCCTCTGCGTGTTCGTGCTGATCTGCGGCACCGTTGCCCTGGCGCGGGCCGGCGCGCCGGAGTTGGTCGTGGCCGGCGCCGCGGTTCCGGACTGAAGCGGTTCGCGGCTACTCGTTCGGGCAGGCCACGGCCGTCTGCGTGATCCCGAGCCGCGTCGCGACCCACGGCAGCGAATCCCGGAACGACCGCTCCCACATCTGGAACGTGTGCTCACCGCCCGGCACGATCACCGAACACACGTGTACCCCTGCCGCCTTCGCCGCCGGAACGAGCTGACGCTGCGCCGCCAGTGGGCCGGCGTCGTCGCTCCCAACCTCGAACCAACCACCGAGCCACTCGAATCGGCCACGTCGGAGGACGTCCAGCGGCTCGTGGGCCGCGAACGCGGCTTGAC
>JANYLF010000089.1 GCA_025357995.1 Acidimicrobiia bacterium
CCCAGCATCGTGAGCAGGACTCCGATCGTGGTGCCAATCGCGACGCCACGGAACGTCTCGGTATTGAGGATCAACAAACCCAGCAACGCGATGACGACCGTGGAGCCGGCGAACAACACCGCGCGTCCTGCCGTGTCGAGCGCGGTCACGACCGCGGTCTCGGGATCGTGACCCTTGGCGAGCGTTTCGCGGTATCGGGTGACGATGAACAGCGCGTAGTCGATCCCGACACCGATCGAAATCATGAGGACGGCTTGAGTCGTGAAGTCCGGCATGTTGAACACGTTGGCGACGAGCTTCACGACGGCGACGCCGCAGCCGATGCCCGCGAGCGCGGTCGCGATCGGCAAACCCATCGCGAGCAGCGAGCCGAACGCGACGAGCAAGATGATCATCGCGAGGATGAGACCGATCGCCTCACTCCCGAACGACGCTTCCTTGAAGATTTGGCTGCCCAGCTCGATCTGGAGACCCGGCACGTGCATGCCGTCGCGCAAGTTTCGGATCTTGGTGGCCGCGGTTCCGTACGCCGCGGTGTTGCGATCCTTGAAGTCGAGCGCCGCGTACGCGACGGTGCCGTCGCGAGAGATCTGGCGCGGCTGGTCGTATGGGCTTTCGATCTGGGTCCCCGGGACCTGTTGGGTGATCCGCTGGAAGAACGGATCCATCGCGGCGCGGATTGCGGGCTGGCGCACACCGTCCTTGGTCGTGAACACGATCTTGGCCTGCACGCCGGCGCGCTGCTCGAACCCCTGGTCCTTCAGGATCTTGAACGCGCGCTCGCTCTCCGAGCCCGGGAGACCGAACTGCACCTTGAACACGCCGCCACTCGTGCTCGCGGCGAACGACAGCCCGACGAGCAGCACGATCCACGCAGCGAGGACGGCGCGGCGGTGGTGATAACAGGCGCGGGCCAGCTTCTGCATCGGGAACTCCAGGGAAAGTCGGGGGCCCGCGAAGGCTAGGACGACACGTTCGCAGTCACACCGTGTCCCGCGTCACGCGCGATGGTGCTGACGGAGGGCGAGGCGCGCGGCGTGGAGTCCGGCCATGCCGTGGACGCCGCCCCCGGGCGGGGTGGACGCCGAACAGAGATACACGCCCGGGATCGATGTGGTCCACGGATGGAGAGACGCGATCGGCCGAATGAACATCTGGCGAAGGTCGCCGGCACCGCCATTGATATCGCCACCCACGTAGTTCCCGTTGTGGGCTTCCATCGCCGCGGTGTTCATGGTGTGACGGCCGATCACCGTGTCGGCGAAGCCGGGCGCGAACCGTTCGAGTTGCGTCTCGATTGCGGCGGTCTGATCGACGGTCGATCCGTTCGGCACGTGACAGTACGCCCACGCGACGTGCGCGCCCGCGGGCGCGCGGCGTGGGTCCATGACCGTCGGTTGCACCACGATCACGTACGGCCGTTCCGGGTGTTCGCCGCGGGCGACCGCGGCCTCGGCCTCCAGAATCTCCTCGAGCGGCCCTCCGAGGTGCACGGTCCCTGCGCGGCGCACGTCGGAGTTGGTCCATGGGATCGGCTCGCGCAGGGCCCAATCGACCTTGAAGACTCCCGGCCCGTATCGGTACCGGGTCAGCGCGCGCCGGTACCGGCCGGTGATCCGGTCCCCGCCGATGCGCAGCATTTGGCGCGGTGTGATGTCGAGCAACGTGGTGGCCGTCGGCGGGAGTTCGCCGAGATCATCCACGCGATGTTCGGTCACGATCTCGCCTCCGAGCTCGGTCAGGATCGCGCCGAGTGCGTTTGCGAGTTGCTGGCTGCCGCCGCGCGCCACGGGCCACCCGCTCGCGTGCGCCAGCAGCCCGAGGAACAATCCGTAGCCCGCGGTACCCGGGTTGGTGAGCGGCTGGATAGCGTGCGCCGACGCGCCCGCGAGCAGTGCGCGGGGTTCGTCGCCGTCGAACGTGGCGCGTGCGAGGTGCTGCGCGCTGCGAATCGCACGACGGCCGAATCGCGCGGCCGCGATCGGCGCGCGCGGCGGCGAGAGCGGCGACATCACTGTCTCGACCAGTTGTGGTGCAGCATCGACGAGTGGTTGCACCAGGCGCGTGTACGCACGGCCGTCGGCCGGCGAAAACGCGTCGGCGGTGCGGGTGACGTCCCGGTAGAGCAGTGCGGCGCGGCCGTCGTCGAGCGGATGCGCGAACTGGATCTCCGGTTCGACCCATTCCACGCCGTGATCGGCCAATGCCAGATCGCGAAGCGCGGGCGAGGCCACGCCCAACGCGTGGACGGTGGAGCAGACGTCGTGCACGAACCCCGGCTCCGTGAGCTCACCCGATCGCAGGCCACCACCAATGATGGGCCCGGCTTCGAGCAGCAACACCTTCCGACCGGCGCGTGCCAACCTGATCGCGCCTACGAGCCCGTTCGGCCCGGCGCCCACCACGACGGCGTCATACCCGGAGCGGCTCACACGCACCATTGTGGTCGCGGCCGCGCTCCGGGTTGTGAGCTTCACCTGATGATGCCGCGGGCGAGCCAATAGGCTGGGTGCATGGCGCGCGCAACGTTTCCCGTGACCGGTGATGCCGAGGCCGATCAGCTGCTGGTCGACGAGCCGCTCGCGTTGGTGATCGGCATGCTGCTCGATCAACAGGTCCCGATGGAGTGGGCGTTCAAGGGGCCGGCCACATTGAAGGCGCGCTTGGGTGCACTCGACGCGCATGCGATCGCGGCCATGACACCCGAGGCGCTCGACGACGTCTTCCGCACGAAGCCCGCGTTGCATCGCTACCCGTCGGCGATGGCCAAGCGCACCCACGGGCTGTGTCAGCACCTCGTCGACGAGTACGACGGCGACACCGCCAAGATCTGGCGACGGGTGAAAGACCCGGCGGTGGTGTTCGATCGGATCCGGGCGCTGCCCGGATACGGCGACGAGAAGGCGAAGATCCTGTTGGCGATCCTCGGCAAGCGCCTGGGCAAGGCGCCGGTGGGTTGGGAGAAGCTCGCCGGACCGTTCGGCGATCCCACCCCCCGCTCCGTGGCCGACATCGACTCCCGGGAGGCGTTTGTGCGGGTCAGGGCGTGGAAGAAGGAACAGAAGGCCAAAGGCAAAGCGAAGACTGAGTAACCCGACTGCACATCTCGTGCAATATTCGGTAAGGTGGTTTCACTTCTCGAGTTGGGGGTTACCGAGTGCGCTTGAATCGCCGCTTTTCGTCAGTTGTCATCGGCCTTGTCGTCGTTGTCGGCCTCGCCGCGTGCGGGAGCAGTAGCTCCAAGCAGGGCGCGAGCACGACCAAGACCGCGGCCAACGGAGGCATGTCGGCCCAAGAGATGCTCTGCATGGGCCAGCACTACCGCCAGGACAATCCCAGCAAGTGCACGGGTGGATCTGCGAACACGGGTCCGGCGTACACGTTGGCGCACCCCCTCACCGTGCTGCCTGACGGGCTCGTCGATCCGACCAAGGTCGACCTGTCCGGTGTGAAGGGCGTGACACCGCAGCAGCAGAAGGCCGCGACCGATCTGCTGGTGTCGACGATCAAGCTTTTGCCGCGGTGGAGCGACATCAACGTTGCGAAGGCCGACGGGTTCCAGTCGATCGGTGACGGACTCACCGGCGAAGAGCACCTGCTGCACTGGGACTGGGTCGACGACAACACGATCTTCGACCCGACGCACCCGGAGTCGCTGGTCTACAAGGTCGACCGCGCGACGGGAACGCGGACGCTCGAAGCGGCGATGTACATCATGCCGAAGCAGTACACCTTCGACAACCCGCCGCCGATCAACAGCCCACTTGTGCAGTTCCACTACCACGACAACCTCTGCTTCACCAAGGCGACCGCAACCGAAGGTCCCCAAGTCCGGGGTCTCACGGACGCGCAGGGCAACTGCACCTCGGCCTTCGCGCCGGACAAATTCAACCCCAACATCCAGGTGCACGTGTGGATCCGGCCGAACGACTGCGGTCCCTTCGCGGCGCTCCTCGGTGTGGGTGCCGGCCAGATCAAGGCCGGCGCCGAACGCTCCTGCGTTCACGGCCACACTCGCCTCGGTTTGTAGCCGCGAGGTAGGGAGCCCACGAGCTCCCCAGGTCCTTTGACGGGCGACCGGACGAGCAATTTTAGTGTGTGGTCAGGCCACCGTCGATGACGAGGGCCTGGCCGGTCATAAAGCTGGACGCGTCGCTCGCGAGGAACAGCGCGCCGTTCGCGATCTCCTCCGGGCTGGCCATGCGCTTGATCAATCCGGCGTTGGCCATGGCGTGCTGCGCGGCCTCGTCGTTGTTGCGGACCATGTCGGTGTCGGTCGTTCCCGGCGCGAGGGCGTTGGCGCGAATTCCGAACTCGGCGAACTCCGCAGCCATGGCCCGCGTCATCTGAAGGACGGCGGCCTTCGCTGAGCAGTACATCGACAGGTACTTTCCGTGGGTGAACGCGCCCGCGCTGATGACATTGACGATGTTGCCGTGCCCACTCGCGACGAGAAGCGGCAGCGCGTGTTGCACGAGGAACAACGGACCGCGCAGGTTCGTCCCGTAGGACGACTCCCACGCCTCGGGAGTGATCGCGCCGATCGGCAGACCGAGCGCATTGGCGGCGTTGTTCACCACGATGTCGATGCCGCCGAGCTGATCGACGGTGGTAGCGACGAGCGCCTCGAGTTGGTCGACTCGACCGGTGTGCGTCGGTACCGCGATCGCGGTACCACCTTCCGCTCCAATGGCGTCGGCCACCGCGGTGCACGCGTCGGCCTTGCGGCTCGCGATCACGACGCGCGCGCCACATGCCGCGAACGTCTCCGCGATGGCGCGACCGATGCCGCGGCTCCCGCCGGTGACGATCGCCACTCGGTCGGTAAGGTCGAACTGATGATTGATGTCGGCTCGGGTGCGCATCGGTACAGTCTCGCCGCTCGGTTCGGTGTGGTCGCGTGATCGAACTGTCGCGATCGCAGGCCCGTCGGATGGCATTGGCCGCGCAGGGGTTCGGCGACAAACGTCCAACGGGTCGCGTCGACCGCCGCCACGTACGCAAGGTGTTCGATCGGATCGGCGTCATCCAGATCGACTCGGTGAACGTGCTGGTCCGCTCGCAGGAACTCCCGTTGTTCGCGCGCCTCGGCCCCCATCCGCGGGACGTGATCCCGAAGATGCTCGCCGACGGCGAGCTGTTCGAGTACTGGGCGCACGAGGCGTCGCTGCTGCCGACCGAGACTCATCCGTTGTTCCGGTGGAAGATGCAGTCGGCGGAGGGCATGTGGGGCGGGCTCGCACGCTTGGCCCGAGAGCAGCCGGCGCTGGTCGAGGCGTTGCTCACCGAAGTTGGTGCGCGCGGGCCGCTGGCCGCGAGCGACATCGAAGGTCGGGCCGGGAAGTCTGGACCGTGGTGGGGGTGGGATCACACGAAGCAGGCCTTGGAGGTGTTGTTCTTCACTGGCCGGGTATCAGCTCGGAGGCGTTCCAACTTCGAGCGTGAGTACGACCTCGTCGAGCGCATGCTGCCGGCCGAGCTCCTGGAGCCTGAGCCCCCGAGCGAAGCCGGCGCGTGGAAGGAGCTCCTCGTACGCGCGGCCCGTGCGCACGGTGTGGGAACTGCGAAGGACCTTGCCGACTACTACCGCCTCAACACCGTGCGGTGTCGCTCGATCCTCGACGAGCTGGTAGAGGACGGACGGCTCGTGCTCGCCGCCGTGGAGGGATGGAAGGGTCCCGTGTACGCGCACCCGGATGCGACGCTGCCACGGTGGATTCGCGCTCGCGCGTTGTTGTCACCGTTCGACTCGCTGATCTGGGAGCGGTCGCGCACGGAGCGAGTGTTCGACTTTCGCTACCGGCTCGAGATCTATGTGCCAGCGCCCAAGCGCGTGCACGGTTACTACGTGTTGCCGTTCCTGCTTGGTGACTGCCTGGTGGCACGGGTCGACCTCAAGGCGGACCGGCAGGCGTCCACGCTCCGAGTGCGTGGCGCGTTCGGCGAAGACCCCATGCCGTCGCCCGAAGTCGCCGAGGAGTTGGCGGCCGAGCTGGTGCTGTTGGCCGAATGGCTCGGTTTGGAGCACGTGGCCGTCGACCCTAACGGCGACCTCGCCCCCGCGCTCGTGCGAGCATTGAAACTGAACGTTCGCTAAAAGATCCGTCCGACGACATCACCGATCAGTGCGGACACCGCGAGCGCGAAGCCGCCGATGAGCGTGAGTCGCACTCCTGCCCGCCCCATGTGCGCTCCGCCGAGTCGCGCGCCTGTGGCGCCGACCGCGGCAAGGACCAAGAGCGCCGTCGCCGCGATCGCGACCAGATGAAGACTCGACGAAACGAACGCCGCGACCAGGACTGGCGGGAGCGCGCCCAGGGTGAACCCGATGGCTGATACCGCGGCGGCTTGGAGCGGTCTTGCTGAGCCGCCGTGCGCAATCCCGAGTTCGTCGCGGATATGCGAGCCGAGCGCGTCGGCCTTCGTGAGCTGGATCGCGACTTGTCGGGCCAGCGGGCGATCGAGACCGCGCTGCTCGTAGATCTGCGTGAGCTCCTCGAGTTCGACCTCAGGGGTCTCTTGGAGTTCGATCGCCTCGCGCGCAATGTCGGCGAGTTCGGTGTCGCGTTGCGACGACACCGACGTGTACTCGCCCGCCGCCATTGACAGGGCGCCGCCGACCAGGGTGGCGACACCGGCGATCACGAGGGCGCGGTGGTCTGGGTTCGCGGCCGCAAAGACGATCAGGATGCTGGCGGTCGAGGTGACGCCGTCCTGAGCCCCGAGAACGGCCGCACGGAGCCACCCGATCCGGTCGGAGCGATGGACTTCGCCGTGGAGACGTGCGGGCATCCCCCCAGCATGGCGCGCTCGACCGACGTTTGGGGAACGAACGTAGGTGCCTCGATGTTGAGAGTGCTACGAAGAGGACTCACATCGGCGTCGGAGAGGGGTGGGGCTATGGCGATCGGCGTCATATTGATCTTGGTTGTGGTGTTCCTGGTCGCGGTGCTCGCGTTCAAGTCGGTGCACCTGATCGGACCGGCCCAGGTGGGGTTGGTCAACAAGCGGCTGGCGTTCCGCAAGCTCCCGTCGGACAACCCGATCGCGTTCCGGGGCGAGGCCGGGTACCAGGCGGTACTGCTCACGCCGGGACTGCGGATCAAGTTGTGGCCGGTCTACGCCGTGCAGAAGTTCCCGTGGGTGCAGGTACCGGCGGGCGAGATCGGCGTGGTGATCGCGCAGGTGGGTGAGCCACTCCCGATCGGTGCGAAGAGCGGTGTGTACCGCACCGAGTTCGCCAACTTCTCGAACCTCTCCACGTTTGTGACCGGCGGCGGCCAGAAGGGTGTGCAACGGCCGGTGCTCCCGCCTGGGACGTTGGTGCCGATTCACCCGGTCGCGTTCCTCGTGCTCACCCCCGGTCAGGTGTACGGCGTTCCGGTGTCGCCCGACATCGCGGCGCAGACGCGCGGGAGCGGCGGCATGCTCTCGCCCGCGTCGTTCGGTCTCGCGGCAGAGGCGCTGCGCGTGGTGGTGATCTCGCCGGAAGGTCCGGTCGACATGATCGGGATCGTCACCGTGCTGGAAGGCGAACCGCTGCCGAGCGGCGACATCGCCAGCCGGCTCGCCGGCTACGAAGACGTGACGGCGATGGAACAAGATGCGGTCGCGCGGGGCGCGTCGTCGAGTGAGACCGACGCACGGATCATCGAGGTGCTGCTCGGAAACAAGAACATCGAACACAACAACTACCAAGACATCCAGAAGTTCCTCGCGGCGGGCGGCAAGATCGGGCTGCAGCACGACCCGCTGCTCTACGGCGCGTACTTGTTGAATCCGTTCCTCGTGCGCGTCGAGATGGTGCCGATGCTCGTGGTGAACCAAG
>JANYLF010000090.1 GCA_025357995.1 Acidimicrobiia bacterium
GCCGAGTTGATCGCCGACATTGAAACGATCGACGCGTCACACGCGGCCACGACCGACAAGGCACTCGGCCTGTGGCATGCCAGCTGGCCCGACGATCTGCTCACCACCGTGCCCGGGGTCGGTCCGCTCTGCGCGTCCGCGACTCGGGCCTGGTGGGGAGACGCGAGCCAGTTGCCCTCCGCGAAAGCCGCAGCCGCGTTCGTTGGTCTCAACCCATCGAACTGGGAATCGGGACTCAGTGCAGCACCGTCACGCAAGATCACCAAAGAAGGACCGGCTGCTCTGCGACTCGCGTACTACCAAGCCGCGAACGTTGCTCGTCGACACGATCCAGGACTCGCGGCCCACTACCGCAAGTTGATGGTCGAACGACGCCACAACCACATCTCGGCGAACACCGCCATCGCCCGCAAACTCGCCTGTCGGACCTGGTCGGTCCTCCACACCGGCGAGGCCTACCAAACCCGCGACCTCGACGGGAACCCCATCGACATCGCGGCCGCGACACGCATCGCGACCAAACTCACCGTTCCTGACGATGTCCGGCGTCGCTCACGCACCACTCGCCGCGGGCGTCTCTCCACCTGACCAACCCGGCGACAACCAGCGCTCGAACACCCAGCCGACCCGGCCCGACCAACCACGCCCACACACCGTGAACCCGACCCCCATTGACATCACTTAGGAAATCAGGTCAGGATGCATGCGCGGCACCAACTCCGTCACCGCCTCGGATCCCCGGTCTGTCGATCCGCTCTGTTCCGTCGAGGTGAGTCTGCGGGCATCCATATAGGATCGGGCGCATGGGCAGCACCGCTCTGGCGTGGATCGGGCGGCACTACCTCATCGCCGGTTTGGTATCGATGCTCATCGTGGGCAGCACCATGACGATCCTCAAGGCCCCGACCTGGCCCGCTCCCTTCGCTGGGTTCCTCGTGGGCTGGCTGACCCAACGCATCCGCGAACGGTCGATCCCACTAACGCCGGATGGGCCGACGACCCAGCCCGGCTGATTCGTGGGTCAGCCGAGCATCACTCGGCGATTGCCTGCGGCCTCCTGGGCCATCTCACCCCAGTTCTGTACCGCGGTCTCCAGGGCCACGACGCGGCGCCGCGCCGCGATCAGGCTCTCGCGGGCCGCGGCCAGTTGACGCTGTGCGCTGTCGACGTGCGATCGGATCAGCTCGTTGGGGGTGAGATCGTCGGACCGGCGGCAACTCCGGCGGTCGAGGGCGGTCATCGTGGGCATCAGTACCTCGTGTCGTTGCGCACGCATGTCGCGGACGCGTGGGGGATACCGAGAACGGCGCGGACGTGTGGCGAGTTCCCGAACCTCGAGCGAAGATCCCCAATTCTGAGGATTTGGACCGACCAGAAGATCCCGGGACAGCCAGTACAATCGGCGTCCTTCATCGATCTCTCCGGCCCCGGCAGCTGGTCGTTCCCGACGAAACGGACATTGGATGCGTGCAGCCCGCGGCAACCGCTCACTGACGTCAGCGTTTGCGGTCACCGGTATCGCGACGTTGTCGCTCGCGGGGATAGGAAGCGCTGGAGCTGCACCGTCAGCCGGCGGCGCGAGCAACCCAACATCCACCGCGGCCGCGAGCCCCGAGGTGGCCGACAGTCGGTTGCTCGTCACCGTCGATCCCGGGACCACGAGCGCGCAGGCGTCATCGATCGTGGCGCGCATCGGTGGGACGCTTGAGTCGCGCTTGGCCAACACGCTGATCGTGAATCCCGGTTCTGCCCCTCACGGCGCGCTGTCGCAGCTGGACGCGATCCCCGGTGTGCGCGCGGTGGAACCGAACCTCGTGATCCATGCTTCTGCCAGCACCAACGATCCGCTGTTCGGCGACCAATACGGCCTCAGTGACACGCAGCCGGGTGGAATCCGCGCCGAGACCGCGTGGAACGGCACACGAGGCTCACGAGACGTGGTCGTCGGAGTGCTGGATAGTGGCATCGACGAGGTGCATCCCGACCTCGTCGACAACCTCTGGACCAACCGCACGGGAATCCACGGATGTGCGTACGGCACTCACGGCTACAACGCATTTACCGATCAGTGTCCCCAGACCGACGACGAGGGTCACGGCACGCACGTGGCCGGAATCATTGGGGCAACCGGGAACAATGGCATCGGCGTGTCCGGCGTCGCGCAGCGCGTGTCGTTGATGAGCCTCAAGATGCTGGACCGCACCGGGAGCGGAAGTGAGGTCAGCGCGGTTCGCGCCATCAACTTCGGACTCTCGGCGAAGGCCGCCGGCGTGAACCTCCGCGTCTTCCAGGCATCGTGGGGCTCGGACAGTTCTTCGGTCGCCATCCACGATGCCATCACCCAGGCCAACGCGGCGGGGATCCTCTTCGTGACCGCCGCAGGGAACGGGTACCGGAACGACGGAACGGCGCGCAACCTCGATCTCGCGGGCGCGCCCAATGACGACTACCCGTGTGAGGATTCCAACTCGAACGTGATCTGTGTGGCGGCCAGCGACCAGACCGGCCAACTCGCGAGCTTCTCGAACTACGGAGCGACAGCTGTCGATCTTGCCGCGCCGGGGTTCGCGATCCAGTCGACGGTGCCGAGAGGCCTCATCCAGGGTTGTGATCCCAACTCGGACTACTGCGAACTCGACGGGACGTCGATGGCGACGCCAATGGTGTCGGGCGCCGCGGTGGACATCCTCGCGGAGGAGCCGAACCTCACGGTCTCGCAGTTGCGAGCGCGGATCCTGGGTTCGGTCGACACCCTCGCCAGCCTCACCGGAAAGGTCGCAACCGGCGGCCGCCTCGATCTGTGCAAGGCCCTGCCCAACTGCGGAGGCCTTCCCTCGGTCGCGCCAACGAAGCCCAACGATGTGCACGCCCTCGCACGCGACGGCTCGGTCGCGCTCAGCTGGACCGCGCCGGATTCGAACGGCAACTCGTTCTCGATCACGGGCTACGAGGTGCAGGGCCCGAGCGGCACGACCAGCCTTCCGTTCACCACGACGAACCTCACCCTCAACGGCCTCGCGAACAACACCACCGTGACCGTCCAGGTCCGCGCGATCGCGGGAAGCAACGCCGGTCCGTGGGTCGCGAAGTCGGTTCGGCCCTACGCCGGCGGCTATGTGGTCGAGGGCAATGGAGTCGTCGACCCCGTTGGTGTCGGCGGCAAGACGCCCACGCAGCCGTCGGACGGACCGCTGTTCCCGTTCAACATCGTGCGCGGAATCTCCATCGTTCCGGAAGGGACGGGCGGGTACATCGTCGACGGTTACGGCGGTCTGCACCGGTTCCGCATCGGCGCGACGAGTCCGCTGCCCCCGCCCGCGACCGGCGGGCCGTATTGGCTGGGTTGGGACATCGTCCGGGGCGTGGCGACGTCGGTGAACGGCGGGGGATACGTGCTCGACGGGTACGGCGGCCTCCACCCATTCGGTGTGGGTACCGACGCGCCGCCAGTGGGAGCAACCACCACGCCGTACTGGGGTGCAATCGGCTTTGATATTGCGCGCGGTGTCGTGGTCGACGATACCGGCACCACTGGTTACATGGCCGACGGCTGGGGTGGCATTCACAGTCTCGCGTTCGGATTCGCCTCCCCGCCGCCGCAGGCAACGAACGGGCCGTACTGGATCGGCTGGAACATCGTGCGCGGCATCACGTTGGTTCCGGGCAGTGGCGGCGGTTGGGTCCTCGACGGTTTCGGCGCTTCCCATCCGTTTTCGACCACCGGCTCCGCGCCTGCGGGTCCGACGAGCGGGCCGTATTGGCTCGGCCAGGATCGGGCAAGGGGGATCGGCCTCTAGGCACCCAGTAGACTGGCCGTCCCCCGTTCACGAATCCGACTGGCTCGCCGAGGGGCTGATCGGGCACAATGGAGACACGATGCAGGTCGAATCCCGTGATTCCGTCTCGCTGAAGCCCGCCGAACTCGATGAGCTCGGCCAGTTGCTTTCAGCCGTTGGCCTCTCCGGTATGGACACGCAACTGGAGATCCATGTGGAGCATTTCCCCCTGATCGTGCTGGCCGCGGTCGAGGACGACACCCACGGTTTCTTGTTCGGCTCGCTTGAGCGCGTCGGCGGAACTCCTTGCATTCTCTGGGGGCTCGGCGCGGCCCGCAAGGGTCGCCAGGCCGGTCTCGCGGTGAAGGGCATGGTCGGCGAGCTCTACCGTCGAGCCGCCATTTCCTTCCCGGACGAAGACGTGTTGGTCGCGGGGCGCATTGCCCATCCCGCGGCGTACGGACTGCTCCAAGGGCTCGCCGATGTCGTTCCCCGGCCGGATTACAACCCGACGGGGGAGGAGCGCGCCTGGGGCCGTCGCCTCGCTCGGCGCTTCGGCTGCGACACGCGCTATGACGACCGCGCGTTCCGCGTGGTCCATAAGGGCAAGGGCAAGGCCGCGCCGGAGGCGGTGCTCGACGCCAGCACGGTGAAAGGTGGCGGCAAGGCCGCGACCGAGGTGCTTGGCGAAGTGAACCCGATGCGCGGTGAAGCCGTGATTGCCTTCGGGTGGGCGACTGCCGACGCGTTGGCGAACGGCTTGGGTCACTCCGCCGGCTAACTCCGCGAGTTCAGAGCGTCTCGTCGAGCAACGCGTCGAGCGCAGATGCACTGCTCACGGGCATCCGACACGCGAAGTTCTCGCATACATACGCGCGCGTCGTGCCGTCGTATGCACGGTCAGCGAGGAGTGGCGTGATCTCGGCTCCGCCGCCGTCCGGACTCCGTACCCCGACACCGTGCGCGACCACTCGCCGCGCCCACACCGTGCTGAGCGCGCGGTCGGGCCCGACCACGGCGACTTCGACCGCGGGTGTGAGCGCCCGTTCGTAGGCGCCGAGCAGCATCGCGAACGAGGTCGGGTATTGGGTCATCGCCGGTCCGAGAAATCGGAGGAGCCGTTCGGTCTCCGCGGACCACTGGGCGTCGCCGGTGATCGCCCCGAGACGCAGGAGTGCATCGGCGGCGAGCGAGTTCTCCGACGGCGTGGCGTTGTCGAAGAAGTCCTGGGGTCGCACGATCAGGGGTTCCGCGTCGATGCCCGTCGTGAAGAAGCCACCACTTTCCGCGTCCGCGAAGAGTTCGATCAGCTCGCTCGCCAGGGTGACCGCGTCGGCGAGCCACCGCACGTCGTCGTGTTCGGCCATGGTGAGCAAGGCCCCGATCAACGCGGCGTAGTCCTCTGCGTATCCGAGGTGACGCGCGCCGCCGTCGGCCTGCCAGGAACGTAAGAGTCGACCCTCGGGTCGGAGGGTGTTCACGAGGAATATGAGGTTGGCGCGGGCCGCGTCCATCCAATCGGTGCGTTCGAATGCCGCCGCGGCCTCGATGAGCGAACGCGTGAACATGGCGTTCCACGCGGTGAGCACTTTGTCGTCGAGGCCGGGCCGCACGCGCGTATTGCGCACGGCGTGAAGGAGCGGCAGTGCGCGAATCACGCCGTCGGAACGCGGCTCGTGGCGGTCGCCCTGGTGGAGGATGTTCCCCGAGTATCCGGAGTGCGGGTCGGTGAAGTTCCCGGCGCCCGTCACTCCGAAGTAGCGGATCACCTCCGGTGCGAGGTCGCCACACGCGTCCTCGATCTCGGCCGGCGACCATAGGTAGAACTTTCCTTCGATCCCTTCCGAGTCGGCGTCTTCGGCGGAAAAGAACCCACCCGCTCCGTCGCGCAGGTCCCGCAGCACGTATCCGATCGTTTCCTCAACTACCTCGCGGTAGCGGGCGACGCCGGTGACGAGATGCGCACGGAGATACGCGCCGACGATGAGCGCCTGGTCGTAGAGCATCTTCTCGAAGTGCGGGACGAGCCACATCGTGTCGGTGGAGTACCGGGCGAACCCGCCGCCGATGTGGTCGTACATCCCACCGGCCGCCATCGCGTCCAGGGTCCTGGTCGCCATCTGGAGGCTCTCGGCGTTGCCGTCACGCACATGGGCCCGCAACAGAAAGTCGATCGTCATCGAAGGCGGGAACTTCGGTGCGCGCCCAAAACCGCCGTCGACGGGATCGAACTGCTGACCGATGGCTTCGTACGCGCGATCGAGCACCGCGAACTGGAGGTCGTTGTCGCCGGTGCCGAGCGAGTCGCGCAGCGTGTTGGACTCGATCGCGGCCTGGAGCTTGTCGGATTGCTCGGTGACGTCACCACGTTTGGTGTCCCAAACGTCGGCAACGGCTTCCATGATGTGCACGAAGCCGGGCATGCCCTGACGGTCGGCCGGCGGGAAGTAGGTGCCGCCGTAGAACGGACGGGCTTCCGGGGTCAAGAACACGGTCATCGGCCACCCGCCGTGACCGCTCAAGGCCTGCACCGCGTCCATGTAGACGGCATCCACGTCGGGGCGTTCTTCCCGGTCGACCTTCACGTTGACGAACAATCGGTTCATCACCGCCGCGATCTCGGGATTCTCGAACGATTCGTGAGCCATCACGTGGCACCAATGACACGCGGAGTAGCCGACGGAGAGCAGCACCGGGCGGTCCTCCGCCGCCGCTCGCGCGAAGGCTTCGGGGCCCCACGGATACCAGTCGACCGGATTCTCCGCGTGCTGGCGGAGGTAGGGACTGGTCTCCTCGGCGAGTCGATTCACGCCGCGGACACTAGAGGGCGACGTCGATGGCGGTTTCGAGGGTGAAGAGCGCGCGTTCGATGGGGTCGAAGGCGCTCGTCGTGAACGCCGCTTGTGCATCGTGGTCGCCGGGCGTGATTGCGTCCGCCTCGGCCCAGAGCTGCGTCTCGACCGCAGCCAGGCGTGACCGAATCGCGGGCAGGGTCGCCGGGTCGCGCTCGACCCGATCCCGCAGTGAGGCGAAGCGTGACCACGTCGACGATTCGGACAGCGCCGCGACCACCCCGCACGCCGGAAAGATCGGGACGTACACCGACACGCACGGGCTGCCAAGTGCTGCCCACATGCGCGGCTCCTCCGAACGATCGCGGTTCAAGGTCATGATCATCGACGCGGTTGTGGCTTGCACGCCGCGCACGTGCATGCACACGGTCACCCCGCGGTTGTCGTCACCGGGTGCCTTGGGGAGCGGCGCGACATCGGCCGTTCGTTCCTCGTCCGCACCCGCGCCGTGGTCGCGCAGCACCCGTGCGATAGCACGGGGGTCTGATATCGATGCCGTGACCGCCCGGTCCGTCGTGGCGAGTCGGTGGTCGGCGATCGTCGTCGGCACCTTCGGGTTGCGCCAGTGCTGAAAGTCGGCGTCGGGGCCGACGTCGGCCGACGCGCGCGTCCAATCCGTGGTGATGTTCAGGCGATTCGAGATCGACGCGCCCGATTCGATCGGCGCCGCAACCCAGGTGCGGTCGCAGGTCTCCAAGATCCAGCCGCCGTTCCGATCCGCGATCAGGAACGACGAGTCGTAGGGCTCATCGTGATCGAGCTCGCCGGTTCCACCTTGGCCGTAGCGTTCGATGAGTTCGGTCATCGCCGAAAGTGCTTCGTCGCCCGTGGCGGCGCGTTCGAGTCCGAGGCGCACAATGTCCATGCCCAGCAGCGCGGCGGGACGAGTGCGCGGCTTTCCCGTCGTCCAGACCTTCTCGTTTCCGATGGCAACGCCATGTTCATTCACGCCGTGCTCGACGCCCCACAGCCACGTGGGTTGCGAGCCGACGAAAGTGTACGCGTCGTGGTCCGGAATCTCGATGTACTGGGTGCGGAGGGTGGACTCGGCGGCGCGCCGCGCGAACGTACGCACCACCTGAGGCTCGGTCGGCGGGCGGTCGGAGTTCTTGGCGAACATCACGCGGTGTTCGCCGATCACGCACACGGTGTCGCACATGGTGATTCAGTCGACCGCGTGCTGCGAGAGCTCCGCGAGCTCGGCCGCGAACGCCTCGACTCCGAGCGGCGCCCCGGTGGCCCGCGCGATGAGTTCGTCCCACCGCACGCTCCATCCGGGTCCGAAGACTTCCTCGCGCAGGAACTCGCCGACCGCGGGGCGGCCAACAATGCCACCGAACCGGGCGTGCAGCGTCGCTTGGAGTTGGGACGCGACCAACTCGCCCAGCAAGTAGTTCTGGTAATACACGGGCGCGAGCGCCACGTGAATCTTGGACGCCCAATCGGGCGCGTCCCGACCGTCGGGTCGGATGATGAGTTGGAATCGCTCGACGAGATCCCACCAACGATCGTTGTGGTTGGCATCCGGGTCGGCGTAGAAACCGTGTTCGAAGTGAGTCATCACCAACACCCATCGCGCGAAGACGAGGAGCGCGACGCGTCTTCGGTCCGCGAGCGCCGAACGTGCCGCGTCGACCCCGTGACGCTCGATTCCGGCCACCTCGACGAGCCATTCCGGATCCAACGTCAGCCGTCCGAACATCATCGCGATGCCTTCGGTGGTCAGCGGGTGCATGGAACGCTGGAGCCAGGGAAGGTCGGGATCTACGTACGTGTCGTAGACCGCGTGGCCGAACTCGTGCAGCATCGTGTCGGCCCAGTAGGCACCGGCCACGTTGTTGCACAGGACGCGCACGTCGCCGCCCCGATCGATGTCAATACAGAACGCGTGCTGACTCTTCGCGTCGCGCGGCAAAAGGTCGCTGCGTACCACGATCGGTTCGATGTCGAGCCCGATGCCGGCGTAGGTGCGCTGGGTGAGTGCGACGAGGTCGGCATCGGCGAACCATGGTTCGAGATCGAGATCGTCGGCGCGTGGCGCGGCTTGGAAGAACGCGTCGTCGTAGTGCCACGGGCGCAGCTGTGCGGTCGCGCATCCGAAGCGTTGCGCCCGTGCCGCGTCGTCGGTCTTCTTCCACGCGCGAAACGGCGCCGCGGTGGCCTGGTCGACTGCTTCCAACGTGGAGAAGAGCTGAGACTCGTCGAGTTCCTGCGTCGCCAGCGTCAGGTCGAAGTAGTCACGCGACCCAAGTTCGCGCGCGGACGCGTTCCGGAGGTGGGCGAGCTCGCGCACCTGATCTGCCACCGCCGGACCGATCTCCTTGGACGCCAACCACGCGCGCCGACGCCGGCCGGCGTCGGTTTCCTGGCGGAGCACCTCGGCGATCGCGTTGTCGTTGACCGGCACGCCGTCGAGCTTCGGGCGGAACGCGTTGAACGTCGCGTCGATCTCGGCCTCCAGCTCGACGATCGCCGTACGTGTGGCCGCCGCCACTTGATGCGGTTGCATACGATCCCTGAGCAGCTCGATGGAGCGCGGCGCAGTTCCGCGGGGATCGAGCGCGGCGAAGAGTTCGGGGTCGCCGAGTACATCGCGCAACGCGAGGTCGGTGGCCACACGCCGGGCCTCGTGCTCCTCCGACACCTTGGTGCTGGCTTCCCACCACGCGATGTTGGCGGCGCGGTCGAGCGGCGCGAGGCGAGCGACGAACGCGTCAATTTCGGGCGAGGTGTCCACCATGCGCGGAGTGTACGAGCGGGAGTGGGCCCGAGCGCCTACTTGAACCAGATGCGCTGGTAATCGCGGCTTGTCGGGTGAAGTATCAAGACGATGAGGACCACCGCGAACGCGAACGAGATGATCTGGGGGAACCCGAGCACGTCGATGCGGTATGCGTACACCCACAACGCGGCGTTGAGGACTGCGGCCACCGTGGCGACGGCGTATCCCCACTTCAGCTCGTTGGCGATCCCGTAGCCGCCCGCGGCGAGACCCACCGCGATGATCATCAGCGGCGCGTAGCCGAAGCCGTCGAGCAGCGCGAACACCGCCTCGAAGTAGCAGAGCAGCGTGGCGTTCACGAGTGTCTGCGGCTGGGATTGGTTGAGGAATCGGTGCGGGTTCACTGCGGCATTCTGGTCGACGGGCCGGGTGCGGTCGGAGTCGCGCGTTGGCGGAGCTGGCCACACGCGGCGTCGATATCGGTACCGCGGTTACGCCGCACGGTGGCATTGAGGCCCTCGGCGCCGAGCAAATCGCAGAACGCCCTGATGGCCCGGAGTTCGGGCGCATGACCGGAGAAGTTGGCCGTTTGGTTGAGGGGGATCAGGTTGACGTGCGCGCCAAGAGGTCCGAGCGGTCGTAGGAGTTCGGCCAGACGCAGGGCGTGCTCCGGTTGATCGTTCACCCCTTCGATGCACGCGTATTCGAACGTGACCCGCCGACCGCGGGCGCGGCCGTACTCGTGGGCCGCGTCGATCAACTCCGTGAGGGGGTAGCGGCGATTGAGTGGGATCATGGTGTTGCGCAGCGCGTCGTCGGCAGCGTGCAGCGATACCGCCAGCGTGACCGGAATGGCTTCCTTGGCGAGCCGTCGGATACCGGGCACGACGCCGACCGTGGAAACGGTGATACGGCGGGCCGACAACCCGAGATCGCCGTGCAGGCGCTCGATTGCGGCCCACGTGCCCTCGTAGTTCGCCAATGGTTCGCCCATGCCCATGAACACCACATTCGTGACCGGGTGTGGCGAGGTGTGGCCGGCGATCATGACCTGCTCGACGATCTCGGCCATCTCGAGTTGGCGTTCGAACCCGGCCTGGCCCGTCGCGCAGAACGTGCAGCCCATCGCACAGCCGGCCTGTGACGACACACATACGGTCGCCCGACCGGGGGAGAGCATCAAGACGGTTTCGATCTGCGCGCCGTCGCGCGTCGCGAACAACCACTTCCAGGTTTGGTCGTGGTCGC
>JANYLF010000100.1 GCA_025357995.1 Acidimicrobiia bacterium
GTCGCGAATGAGCCGCAGCGTCTCGGTGGCCGACCACGGTTCCCCTGCGATCACGATGGTCGTGCCGTTGGCGAGTTCGTCCCACATTCGGGTCATGTAGCCCACGTGCGGGAACGGCAGCACCACCAACCGGCGGTCGCCCGGCTCGGTAAGTTGTCCGATGTTGGCGCTGATCGCCTGCATGCGGGCGTGGTCGTAGACAGCACCTTTGGGGATGCCCGTGGTGCCGCTCGTCCACACAATGCACGCAGGGTCGGTGGCGGCGATACGGGGGAGTTGCGCGGCGGGTGGCGCGCCGAATGCGGTCTTCAGGCCGTCGACGGGGATCACGTGTCCCGCGGGCGCGCCCGCGGGGATATGGGCGCCGTCGCCGACGACCGTCACTTTCGGTTCGGTGCGTTCGAGGATGCTGCGTTGTTCGCGTTCACCGAGCCGCGCGTTGATCGCGGAGGTGATCGCACCGGCGCGCAGGGCTCCGAGGTAGCAGGCGGCGAACTTGATCGAGGACGGCACCATGAGACACACCACGTCCCCGGGCGTCACGCCGAGATCGATGAGCGTGGCCGCGAATCCATCGGCCACGCGATCCAGCCACTCGTAGCTGGCCCGCTTCTCTCCGTGCACGTACGCCTCGCGCTCGGGATGCGCGGCCGCGGCGATGCGGAGGAGCGATGCGGTGTCGGTCGGTGACGCCGGCGGCATCTCAGGTGACGACGAGCGGGAGCAAGGTGGTGGGGACACCGTTCATCTCGAACCACGCCACATGCTCGGCGACGAGGTCGAACTCGAGTTGGTAGTCGCCGGGAGACTCCGGTGCCGCGAGTTCGAAATCGAACGCCACCGCTTCGCCGGACGCAACCCCGCCACCGCTGCCGCGTGGTAACGGGATCCGCGTGTAGTCGCGGTCGAGATACTTCCCCTCGGCGTCGAGCAGGTGCACGCCGATCAGCACCGGTCCTTGTACTGCGTCGGAGGCCAACCAGTGGGTGGTACCGGTGTTGGTGGCGGTGGCGTGGCCGACGATCGCAGTCCCTGCCCCAATCGGGCCGGCATCGAGGTGGATCTCGAGACGCGCATCGAGGCCACGGCGCTCGCGGCTGTCGGCCGTCGCCCGCTCGCCTTTGGACAGAAAGAAGATCCGTCGCTCGCCGACGAACGGAAGCATGTGCTCGTAGAGGTGGGTTCGGGTGACGCCGCCGGCGAGGAAATCGTTGTACCCCTCGATGGACGTCTGGAACTGGTCCGACGTGAATACCGCGAGCCGGAGATCGGTGAACCCGGCGGCGCGCCCCCACTCGTCGATGTTGTCCATGATGATGTCGTTCTCGATGACCGTGAATTGCTTCATCTCGAACTGGGATTGGGCGGTCTTGGAATGATTCGGTCCCGGCTCCTGGAACCCGGCGACGCCACCGGGTTTGAGCACGCGTCCCATCTCCGCCAGGACCGCCGCGGGATTGGGCACATGGTGGAACGCGTCGATGCAGAAGATCCGGTCGATGCTCTCGTCGTCGAGATCGAACCGGAACCCGTCCCAACGCAGGAACGTCGGAGCGGGTTGGTCGCCGGCGACGGGGAGACGTTCGAACATCTCCGCCGCGATGTCGAGCGCGGTCGCGGACACGTCGCAGACCACGACCTCGCAGCCGAGCTGCGTGAGCATCCGGCTCGTCCATCCGGTCCCGGCACCGAAGTCCAGCACGCGCATCCCGCGGATGGGACGCACCCCGGCCAATACCTGCGCAAAGCAGATGAGGAGGTCGGGGGCTTCGTCGATATTGCCGACGGGCTTGGCGTAGTAGTAGTCGACGCCGTCGAGGTTCTTGCGGTAGTAGTCGTCGGCCGCTTCGGAGAGCTCGTCAACGGTGTACGTGTCGAGCAGTTTGCGCACATCTACGGTGTCGTGACCGACGAGCGGTTGCTGGCCATCGATGGTGGGCGGCGGAGCAGTGGGCTCGATGCTGCGTCGCACGCGTCGCACGGCGCGGCCCGCCTGGTGGCGCAGGGACATGCCTGCGAGCATACCGAGTGCTCCCGACTGGTTCGGGCCAACGACGTGAAATCTGACGAGGCGTTAGATTTCGCGGCCGCTGTCCGTTCACCAATGAGGAGCCCTCGAACATGGCCCGTTTTCCCAACCGAGTCGCGATCGTCACCGGGGCGGGCTCGGGCCTTGGCCGAGCCACTGCTGCGCTCTTCGGCGCCGAGGGCGCGAAGGTCGCTGCCGTCGACCTCATGGCCGAGACGGCCGAAGCGACCGCAGCCGAGATCACCGCGACCGGGGCCACCGCGCGGGCGTACGCGTGCGATGTGAGCGATCCGAAATCGGTGGAATCCACCGTGGCCGCAATCGCGACGGACCTGGGTCGGCCGCAATTGCTCGTCAACTCGGCCGGTATCGGCGGATTCGCGAAGAGCGAAGAGGAATCACCCGAGCGGTGGGCATCCATCATCGGAGTGAATCTCACCGGTACCTTCCTCATGTGCCGATTCACACTTCCGTATCTGCTCGACGGTGGCGGGACGATCGTCAACATCGCGTCGAACGCGGGTCTCATGGGCCAGCCGTACTCGGCCGCGTACTGCGCGTCGAAGGGCGGCGTGGTGAACCTCACGCGGGCGCTCGCGGTGGAATACGTGGATGCGGGAGTGCGTGTGAACTGCGTGGCTCCCGGTGGGATGCGCACGCCACTGACCAAGGGCTTTCGCCTGCCGGAGGACGCCGACTTCGACGTGCTGCGGCCGGTGATGAGTCGGATCGGCGTTTCGGAACCCGAGGAGGTCGCTGAGTGCATCGCTTACGTCGCTTCCGACACAGCGAGGTACATGATCGGGTCGATCATCTCGATCGATGGGGGACTGGTGACGTACGGGGGCGGATTCCCGAAACCGAAGACTTCACCGACGAACCCCGCCGCGGCCGGCTGAAACGATGGCGCAACGACTGACCGGTTTCACCTCGCTCTGGGACCTCATCGTCCAGCGTGCCGATGACACGCCCGACGCGCGCTTCGTCGTCGACGAAGCCGGCCGAGCACTCACCTTTTCGGAATACCGCGATGCGTGCCTGCACGCCGCGGCCGCGCTCCATGACCGCGGCATCGGCGAGGGTGATGTGGTTTCCTGGCAGTTGCCCACGTGGATCGAGTCGATGGTGTTGGTCGGTGGACTGGCCCGACTCGGCGCGGTGCAGAACCCGATACTGCCGATCTACCGCGACCGCGAGGTTGGGTTCGTGGTACGTGAGGCCGGCGCAAAGTTGCTCGTGGTGCCGGGCGAGTGGCGCGGTTTCGATTTCGGCGCGATGGCGAGAGCGATCGAGGGTCCCGAAGTCCTCGTGGTGAACCGCGGCGACGTCCTCGACGGTGACGTCTCGTCCCTGCGGCCCGCACCAGCCGGTGGCGAGTCGTTCACCCCCGGAGTGCGCAAGGACGGCCCGCTGCGCTGGTTGTTCTACACATCGGGCACCACCGCGGAGCCGAAGGGTGCGCGGCACACGGACAACACCGTGGGCGCGTCGGCGTTCTCGATGGTCGATGCGTTCGACCTCGCGGCCGACGATCGCAACGGCCTCGTGTTCCCGTTCACCCACATCGGCGGTATCGGTTGGCTCTTCGCCGGCCTGATGGCGGGGTGTCCGCACGTGATCGTCGAGGCGTTCGTCCCCGACGTGACGATCCCCGTCCTCGAACGCGAACGAGTCACCATCGCCGGAGCCGGCACGGTGTTCCACCTCGCGTACCTCGCCGCGCAACGCGCCGCGGATCACCCTTTGTTCCCGGACGCGCGAGTCTTCGTCGGTGGCGGCGCGGCAAAGCCTCCGCAGCTTCACTACGAGGTGAAGGAGGAGCTCGGCGGCATCGGCATCTCGTCGGGCTACGGGCTCACCGAGTGCCCGATCGTGTCGATCGCTCATGTCGACGCGACCGACGAGCAGCTCGCGAACACCGAGGGCTCGCTGTGCCTCGGTGTCGACGTCAAGGTGGTCACACTGGAAGGTGCGATCGCGGCCCGTGGCGAAGAGGGCGAGATTCGCGTCAAGGGTCCGAACCTCTGCCTCGGCTACACCGACCCCACGCTCGACGCCGACGGCTTCGACGAGGATGGCTATTTCCGCACCGGCGATCTCGGCATCGTGCGCGCCGACGATCACGTGGTGATCACAGGTCGCCTCAAGGATGTGATCATCCGCAAGGGCGAGAACATCTCCGCCAAGGAAGTCGAGGACCTGCTCTTCACCCACCCCGGCATCGCTGATGCCGCGGTCATCGGACTTCCGGATCCCGCGTCCGGCGAGCGGGCGTGCGCCGTCGTCGTTCCGGCCGATCCCGCGAATCCGCCGACCTTGCCGGAGCTGTTCGAGTTCTGCAAGACCGAAGGTCTCATGGTGCAGAAGATTCCGGAGCAGCTCGAGATCGTGGACGTGTTGCCGCGCAATCCGACCGGCAAGGTCCTTAAACACGAGCTGCGCAAGCTGTACAGCTGATGCCCCTCGACGAGGAACAACGCGCGCTCTCGGCGCGGGTGTCGAACTGGGGCCGCTGGGGTCCCGACGATCAACGCGGCACGCTCAACCTCATCGACGCGGCCGCGGTGCAACGGGGTGCGGCCGCCGTTCGGCGTGGGGTGTCGTTCTCGCTGTCGATTCCCATGGACGAGTCTGGTCCCCAGACCGGCAGGATTCTCGGGCGGAAGAACCCGACGCTCACGATGCTGCAAGCGTCGTACGCGTTTACCGGCGACGTCAGCGACTTCGCGACGAGCGACGACGAGGTGACGACCGGTACGCAGTCGGCCACGCACTGGGATGCGCTGGCGCACGCCGGCTACAACGGCCTGCTGTACAACGGCGTGCCGTCCTCGGTGATCACGATGGAGGATGGCGCGACGCGGTTGGGCATCGAGAACTTTGGCCCCGTCGTGACGCGCGGGCTGCTCTGTGACGTGGCGCGGCTGCATGGGGTCGAGTACTTCGACGAGCCGTACGCAGTGACGGGTGCGGATCTGGACGCGTGCGTCTCGCCACTGCCGGGCGACATCGTGCTGGTGCGCACGGGGCAGATGCATTGGCTGCGAGTCGGCGATCGGAATCGCTATGCCGACATCTCACCCGGCATCGGTCTCGACGCGGTCGAATGGCTGCACGATCACCACGTTGCGGCCATTGCGAACGACACCCATGTCTTCGAGCCGTACCCGTGTCCCGGACCGAATCCCTATCTGTTCCCGACGCACATGATCGAACTGCGCGACGTCGGTATGCCCCAGGGTCAACAATGGGATCTCGACGAGCTCGCCGCCGACTGCGCGGCCGACGGTGTGAACGAGTTCCTGCTCTCCGCGACGCCGCTACCCATCACGCACGCGTGCGGCGGCCCCGTCGCGCCGACTGCGACGAAGTGATGTCGCCACACGAAGTGATGCGCACCTACTTGGTCACGGGCGCGGCTTCGGGCCTTGGCGCGGCGGTCGCCGGGCGGTTGCGCGCTCGTGGCGATCGAGTCGTGACGGTCGATCTACGCGACGCCGATGTGAACGCGGATCTCGGCACTCCCGCCGGTCGAGCAGAGGCCTTGGCTGCGGTGAGTGGACCGTTCGACGGGCTCATTCCGTGCGCGGGTCTCGGCCCGCAGGTGCCGGATCACGCGCTGATCGCTTCGGTCAACTACTTCGGGGCGATGGCGTTCCTCGATGGTTGCGAACTGGTGCGCGGTGGGGCGGCCGTCGCGATCTCGTCGAACTCGACCACGATCGACCCGACCGTGAACGCGGACCTTGTCGCCGCGTTTCTTGATGACGACGAGCCGCGCGCCCGCGCACTTTCCGGCGACTTGGCCGGCAACTCGGTATACGCGTCGAGCAAGGTCGCGATCGCACGAGCGGTCCGTCGACGGGTGACCGAGTGGGGGAGTCGCGGCGTGCGCATCAACGCGGTCGCACCCGGGCCATTCCGTTCGCCACTCCTGCAAGAGGGTCTCGACGATCCCGTGTTCGGGCCGCTGATCGAGGCACTGCCCATTCCCACCGGCGAGATCGGCACCGCAGGCGAAGTTGCCGCGGTCGTCGAGTTTCTGCTCTCGCCGGCGGCGTCGTACGTGCACGGCGCGATCCTCTTCGTCGACGGTGGCATCGACGCCCTGCTCCGTCCCGAGGCGATCTAGACGTGTACTACGGCCCGGATCAAGCGCAGATCCACCACACGCGCTTTGGCGACCTCGCCGCCGACGCGGCGCGACTGTTGATCGCTCGTCTCCACGCCTCGGGTCTCACCGATGGCCACGTCACCGATCTCGGCTGCGGTTCGGGGATCCTCGCGGCCGCGTTGCTCCAAGCGGGCTATGCGGTGGCAGGTATCGACATCTCCGCCGACATGATCGACCTCGCCCGCACGAACGCGCCGGCCGGTTCGTTCACCATCGGGTCGGTCCACGACGCGGAGTTGCTGCCGTCGGATGGCGTCACCGCGACCGGCGAGGTCCTCAACTACGCGACCGATCCCCGGGCCGGCCTCGACGCGTTCTCCGAGCTTGCCGTCCGTGTGTTCGCTGCGCTTGGTCCGGGCGGTGTGTTCCTCCTCGATGTCGCAACCCCGGGCCGAAACCTCGGGATGAACCCGCGCCATGTGTTCCACGATCACGACTCGTGGATGTTGGGGATGCACGCGACCGAGGATGGTGCTCGCCTGGACCGTCGCATCGTGATCTTGATGCGCGAACCCGACGGCCGCTACCGCCGCGTCGACGAGCATCATGTGTTGATGCTCTACGACGTGCCCGACGTCGTTACCGCGCTGGAGTCCGTGGGCTTCACGGTCGAAGCCCGCGCCGCGTACACCGTAGCGACCGCATCGACGCCCGTATCAGGTTGGGCCGTCTTCGCCGCGACCAAGCCTCGCTGAAGTCGAGCTTCAATCTTCGACGGTATCCGACGCTCGCCCATTCGCTCGGACAGCGTTCGCGGTTCCTCGCTGCGCTCGGGCGGCGAACGAACTCGCTCGGTGGACGAACATCGAGCCCCGCGCTTCCTGGCGTTCGGACACGATCGGGCGCGGCCAGCCACGGGTTGCTGTTCTGTTGTCAAGGGACGGGTCGTGCAGGGTCCAGGGTGGTTGAGGGGTCGGAGCCGGCGCGGGCGTGTTCTTGTTTGGTGACGAGGGTCTGGTTTCCGAGGGGACCGATGCGGCGGAGGTCGCGCAACGTTTTGAGGGTGTGGTGGTGATGGCAGAGCCGACCCAAGTTTTCGAGGCTGGTCTCACCACCGGTAGCGACGGGAACGTTGTGATCAATCTCCAAGTGTCGGTCGATCTCACACCCGGCGATGACGCACCGCGGGTCGCGAACCTCAACGCCGGTCCGTAAATGGGCGGAGAGTGTCCGGCCCAAGTGGGCGACCCGGGTGATGTCGACCCCGTCGATCACGACAGCCTTGAGGATGCTGTCCGATGCGAGACGCCGGGCGACACTCACCGGGACCGGTCCGAGGCCTTCGATCTCGCAGATCTCACCCGCCTCGGTCCACCCGCGTTCATACGCGGCGTGACTCACATGCACCACGACCATCGCCAACGGCCGCGCCCCACGCGTCTTCGCCGTCTTCCCGGTTGCGGTTGGGTCCGAGTCGCACTCGGTCTCGCCGCTCGCACGACTGCGGGCGAAGTACTCGCACATCGCGACGACCGCGTCGAACGCGACCGCATCCGGATGCACCATCGTCTGGGTCGTGCGGTTCTGTTCGAACAACTCCCGTTCCAACGGTTCGAGCGACGCCATGATCTGCGCCGTCCGATCGAGTGGTCCTTGGATCTCGATCCGACCCGAGCCATCCGCCAACGTCCGATGCCTCAAGGTTCGTTCGCGGTAGATCCGTTCGTAATTATCGGCCTCATCATCACGCGACCGTGCCGCCGCCGTCACCCGATCACACTCCGACTTCAAACCCTTGAACCCGGCCGTACGCGACAACCCCAACAACGCGGTTTCCGCATTCGGATCCGCGGTCACCGCGCCTGACACCACCTCGGCCTGCGCTCCCGAGAGCGCACCCACGCGCAACGCGTGCTCCACACCGGGTTGTTCCTTGACTCGTCGCGCGGTGCCCATCGCCGCGCGTGCCGCACCCACCGACACACCCGCCGTCGCAGCCAAGAACCCCTCGACATCACGATGGCCACCATCGGCCCACGCACCCGTCTCATCCAACCGGCCCGCGGCCAACAACTTGCCGGCCACGGCGAGCTTCTCCAACG
>JANYLF010000102.1 GCA_025357995.1 Acidimicrobiia bacterium
GAGCACTTCCGCACCGCGCCGATCGAAGAGAACCTGCCGATGCTCATGGGCCTGATCGGCATTTGGTACAACAACTGCTTCGAGTCCGAGACGCTCGCGGTCCTCCCGTACAGCCAATATCTGGCGCATCTCCCCGCGTACCTCCAACAGCTCGACATGGAGAGCGACGGGAAGTCGGTGACGCGGGATGGCGAACCCATCGCAATGCAGACCGGGCCGATCGTGTGGGGCCAAGCCGGTACCAACGGTCAGCACGCGTACTACCAACTGATCCATCAGGGCACCAAGCTCATCCCGTGCGACTTCATCGGCATCGCTCGCGCCGCAGAGCCGCTCGGTGATCACCAAGACCTGCTTGCCGCGAACCTGTTCGCGCAGCCCGAGGCCCTCGCGTTCGGCAAAACGCACGCCGAAGTGGTCGCCGACGGCGTGCCCGCCGAACAAGTGGCTCACCGCGTGTTCGCGGGGAATCACCCGTCGTCGATGATTCTGATGCCCGAGCTCACACCGCACACGCTCGGTCAACTGATCGCGCTGTACGAGCACAAGGTGTTCACGCAAGGCGCGGTGTGGAATATCAACTCCTTCGATCAATGGGGGGTTGAGCTCGGGAAGCAGCTCGCGCAACGCATCGTGCCGGAGCTCGAATCCGACGCGCCGGTCACGCACGACTCGTCCACCAACGCGCTGATTCGCCGCTATCGGCAACTCCGCGCCCAGTAGGAGAACATATGCAACTCGGAATGGTCGGCCTCGGCCGCATGGGTGCGAACCTCGTGCGCCGACTCATGCATGACGGTCACGAATGCGTGGTGTTCGATGTGAATGCCGACGCCGTCACGGGCCTCGTCGGGGAAGGTGCGACCGGCGCGTCGAGCCTCGAGGACTTCGTGGGCAAGCTCACCGAGCCGCGCGTCGCGTGGGTGATGGTGCCCGCCGCGTTCGCGGGCCAGACCGTCACCGACGTGACCGCATTGATGAGCAAGGGCGACATCGTGATCGACGGTGGTAACACCTACTACCGCGACGACATGGACCGCGCCGCGGCGCTACAACCGCAGGGTGTGCACTACGTGGACATCGGGACGAGCGGTGGGGTGTTCGGCCTCGATCGTGGATTCTGTCTGATGATCGGCGGCGAGACCGAGATCGTGCAACACCTCGATCCGTTGTTGCGCACGATCGCGCCCGGTGTGGACGCGGCAGCGCGCACGCCCGGAGTGGACGGTCCGCCGTCGACGGCAGAGCAGGGCTACTTGCACTGCGGTCCGGCCGGCGCGGGTCACTTCGTGAAGATGGTCCACAACGGCATCGAGTACGGGATGATGGCGGCGTACGCCGAGGGCCTCAACGTGTTGCATCACGCCAACGTCGGCAACACGACCCAGGACCACGACGCCGAGACCACGCCGCTGCGGGATCCGCAGTACTACCGCTACGACTTCGATCTCGCCGCGGTCACGGAGGTGTGGCGGCGGGGAAGTGTGGTGGCGTCGTGGCTGCTCGATCTCGCGGCGCACGCGTTCTCGCAGTCGCCCACACTCGAGGAGTTCGAGGGTCGCGTCTCCGATTCCGGCGAAGGTCGCTGGACCGCGCTTGCCGCGATCGACGAAGGCGTGCCCATCCACGTGCTCTCCGCGGCATTGTTCGACCGGTTCGAATCGCGCGAAGAGTCGGAGTTCGCGAATCGGACCCTCTCCGCGATGCGCAAGGAGTTCGGTGGCCATGCCGAAAAGTCGTAACCGCGGCACCGGTCGCGCCGACGCCCTGTGCTGGTTCGGTGCGACGGGCGACCTCGGATACAAGATGACCATTCCGGCGCTGTATTCGATGGCTCGCCACGGTCATCTCGACGTGCCGGTCATCGGCGTGGCCCGCGGCGGCCAGACGCTCGCGGGCCTTCACGACCGCATTCGGGCCAGTATCGACGAACACGTCGGTGAGGCGGCCGTCGATGCCCCGGCGCTGGATCACCTCATGGCCTCGTTGCAGTATGTCGATGGCGACTACACCGACCCGTCGACCTTCACCGCGTTGCGTCAGGCGCTCGACAACGTGAACGCGAGCGCGCCCGCGCACTACCTGGCAATCCCGCCCAGCCTCTTCGGGCCGGTCGTAGAAGCGCTGGGCGCATCGGGCGCGGCGGACAACGCCCGCCTCATCGTGGAGAAGCCGTTCGGACGCAACCTCGCGAGCGCGCAGGCGCTCAACGCGATCGTGCACGCGGTGTTTCCCGAATCGGCCGTGTACCGGATCGACCATTTCCTCGGCAAGGAGGAGGTGCAGAATCTCTTGTACTTCCGGTTCGCCAACTCGTTCCTCGAGCCGTTTTGGAATCGCAACTACATCGCGAGTGTGCAGATCACGATGGCCGAGAACTTCGGGGTCGCGGGGCGCGGCAAGTTCTACGAAGAGGTCGGCGCCTTGCGTGACGTCGTGCAGAACCACCTCTTTCAGATGGTCTCGCTCCTCGCCATGGAGCCGCCGCTCGGCATGGGCGACCTCGCGTTGCGCGACGGGAAGGAACGCGTGTTCGCGGCCGTCGAGACCATGACGTCTCGTGACCTCGTACGCGGCCAGTTCGAGGGCTACCGCGACGAAGACGGCGTGGCGAAGGACTCCGACGTCGAGACCTACGCGGCCTGCAAGTTGCACATCGATTCGTGGCGCTGGGCGGGCGTGCCCTGGTACATCCGGGCGGGCAAGGAGCTGCCGATGAAATGCACCGAGGTGCACGTGGAGCTGCACGCGCCGCCCCAACAAGTCTTCTCGGACAGTGACGCGCCCGAAGGAAAAGGCAATTACGTCCGGTTCCGGTTCACTCCGGAGATTTCGATCGCGATCGGCGCGCGCGCCAAGGTGCCCGGCGAGGAGATGGTCGGCGAATCGCGCGAACTCGCGCTCTGCAACGAGTTCCCCGACGAGATGACGCCGTACGAGCGCCTCCTGGGTGATGCGATTCGCGGCGAGGGACTGCTCTTCGCGCGCGAAGACGGGGTGGAGGAGGCGTGGCGCGTGGTGGATCGCGTGCTCACCAAACATTCGCCTTCGATCCCGTACGCGCCCGGTTCGTGGGGTCCCGTCGAAGCCGACGCGCTGATTACCCGTGACGGCGGGTGGCACGATCCGGTGATGAGCGTGCCGGCAAGCGAGACTCGGGCATGAATCAAGACGAGCAGAAGCAGGCCGCGGGGGAACTCGCGGCGTCGTGGGTCGAGTCGGGCATGGTGGTGGGGCTGGGGACCGGCAGCACTGCGGTGTATGCCATCCGTGCAATAGGCGCGCGCATCGCCGATGGGCAGCTGCAGGACGTGCTCGGCATCCCGACATCGAAGGCCAGCGAGACCGAGGCCACTGCGGCCGGTGTGCCCCTCACGGCGTTGGCCGAGAATCCCGTGGTGGATCTCAC
The DNA here is from genome assembly GCA_025357995.1 of Acidimicrobiia bacterium. Lineage (GTDB taxonomy): Bacteria > Actinomycetota > Acidimicrobiia > IMCC26256 > JAENVU01 > JAENVU01. The sequence goes on from JANYLF010000102.1 coordinate 3,410, forward strand.
CATCGACGGTGCCGACGAGGTCGACCCTGCCTTCAACCTCATCAAGGGCGCCGGCGGTGCGCTGTGGCGAGAGAAGATGGTCGCGCAGGCCAGCCAGCGCATGGTCGTCGTGGTCGACGAGACCAAGTTGACCGAACAGCTCGGTGGGCGGATCGCGTTGCCGGTGGAGGTTGCGATCTTCGGATGTCGCCCCGAGTCCGAGTACCTCGACGACCTGGGCGCGGGCGTCGCGGTCCGGCGCGCCGGCGGTGGCGCCGAGTACGTGACCGACGAAGGCAACTGGATTCTCGATTGCGCATTCCCGCCGATCGCGGATCCGGCGCGTCTCGCGGATCGGTTGAGTCGGCGGGCGGGCATCGTGGAGCACGGGTTGTTCCTCGGTCTCGCGACGGATCTGTTGGTGGCGAGCGCATCGGGCGTCGAGCACCGCACGTGATCGTGAGCGAGATCTGGTGAACGAAATCTGGTTGGTTCGCCACGGTGCGACGGAGTGGACGCGTACCTTGCAGCACACCGGTCGCACCGACGTCCCGTTGGACGCCGACGGTCGTCGCGAAGCCGCGGCGTTGGTCAAGCCACTGAATCGCCAGTTCTTCGCGGCTGCGTTCACCAGCCCGCTGAGTCGAGCGCGCGAGACCGCGCTGATCGCGGGCTTTGCCAGTGCCGAAGTGCTCGACGACCTCCGCGAATGGGATTACGGCGTGTACGAAGGCCGGACTACGGCCGAGATCCAGATGGAGATTCCGGGCTGGAGCGTGTGGAACGACCCTGTGGTCGACGGCGAATCCGTCGACGACGTCGCCGCTCGGGCGGCGCGGGTGTTGGAACGGTGCGTGGCGATCGACGGCCGGGTGGTGCTGTTCGCGCACGCGCACGTGTCGCGGATCCTCACCGCCGTGGCCCTCGGATTGCCGCATCGCGCGGGCAAGGTGCTGGGTCTCGACTCCGGCTCCATCTCGATCTTGGGCCAGGAGCACGACTACCGCGTGATCCGCCGCTGGAACTGGCTGCCGTCGTAACTCGCTGAAGGAGTTCTATGCCGAGCTCGGGGACATTGATCGCCGAAAGCCTGCACCCGGGCGCAGTCTTGGAGGGCCTTGATCTCCGCGTCACGAAGATCGTTCGTGCCGAGGTGGGGAACGTCGAGGTCGGCCAGCCATTGCTTTGGACGCTTCTCGAATTCACGGTGTCCGACGACGATGTGGAGAGACTGGCTGAAACGCTCCAGGAACAACTGAGCCCGATCGGGGGCTGGTACTGCGACTTTCGCAACGACGAAGAGACCCATGTGGTCTTCCATCATCGGCGGTTCCGGTATCGGCGGGGTGATGACACGGCGCGTGAGGAAGCCAAGAACTACGGACGAACCGTTGGTGTCCCGGAACCGCAGCTCGACTGGCCTGTTTGAGTGTCATCGATGGTGAGTTGGTTGGCGGAGCGATCGGTCGACGCGGTAGCGGCCGCGTTGGAGAAGGTGTGTCCGGAACTCGTCGGCCCGCCGATCGAGTTGCACGACATGTGGGTGGAGACGGGCAATCCACTCTGGGCGCGAAGTAGCGCGTTCGTCGGTGACGCGTGGGTCGTGAAGTTCGCGTGGTCCGAGCCGGCGGCGATCAAGCTCGAGCGCGAGATCCATACCCTGCTCGCGGTCGCGACGTCGGACCGGCCACCGCCGGTCCGGCGCGTGTCCGCGTGGTCCTCGGATCCGGTGCTGATGGTGTCGCCATTCGTGCCAGGCTCGCCAGTGCTGGGGAATGCGATCGCGCGGTCGTCAGCCGCGCAGGTGCACCACCTCGGAGGCGAGCTCGCGAACATGCTCGCCGCGTTCCACGACCCGGCAACCCATGGTGCGATCGAGCGGTCGGGAGTTCGGCTTCCGCCGCCGACGCCGCAGGCCACCACGGCCGAGCTACGAGCGCGGCTGAGCCCGATGTTGGATGCCCCCCGACGCGCGTGCGTCGAAGGGTGGTGCGACTGGGTCGATGGCGCGTTGGCCGCGCACGAGCCGGAGCCAGTGATCCTGCACGGCGATTTCCACGGTTACAACCTGGTCGTTGACGAATCTCAGCAGGTGCAGGCGGTTCTCGACCTGGAGGAAGCATCGCTCGGGGACTACCACTACGACTTCCGGTACCTGCCCGCGCAGGAACCGACCCTCGGGCTGCTGCTGGCGACGGTCGAGAGCTACGAACGCCTCACGAAACGTCGCGTTTCGCTCGACCGCGTGATGGCATGGCACGTGCGGACCGTTCTGGGGGACGCACTCTGGCGGACCGAAGCCGAGGTCGCGCTTCCCGGAGGGGGAACGCCCGCGTCCTGGATCGACGAACTCGATGCGCGCATGACCGAACTCCCCTTGGGAAAGGCGTAGTCGCGCCGAAAGTCGTTCGACGATCGGGAGTGAGTCGAGCAGGATGTGGTGATGTCCTTGCGTATTCGTGACTTCGCCGCGGAGGACCTCGCATCGATCGTTCGCCTCTCGCTCCGCGCCTGGGAACCGAACTTCGTGTCGACCCGCGAAGTGCTGGGACCTGACATCGACGCGGCCCTGCATCCGAATTGGCGGGCATTCCAGCAGGCCTCGGTGGAAGCGGTGTGTACGGATCCGACGATGCACGTGTCGGTGGCCGAGGTCGATGCGGACCTTGCCGGCTTCGTCGCGGTGAACCTTCACGACGACGGTCGGATCGGTGAAGTCGTCATGCTCGCGGTCGACCCCGAACACCAGGGTCGTGGCGTCGGCACGGAGCTGACCGAATTCGCGCTGCTCTGGATCAAGGACGCGGGAGCTCCCGTCGCGATGATCGGGACCGGAGGCGATCGGGGTCACGCGCCGGCTCGTCGCACCTACGAGAAGGCCGGCCTGACGTTGTTACCGTTGGCCCGCTACTTCAAGAAGCTGTAGCCGCGTGCGGCAAGGGGAGTTTCTCGATCCGCGCTTGGTCGAGGTGTACGACGCCGAATCGCCGTGGGGGCGGGACGACGACTTCTTCGTTGCCATCCTCGCCGCAACACCCGCGGCGCGCGTGCTCGACCTCGGGTGTGGAACGGGACGACTCGCACTCGGTCTCACGGCAGCGGGTCACACGGTGACCGGCGTGGACCCGGCGCGTGCCTCGCTCGACGCGGCCCGCGCGAAACCGGGCGCGTCCGCCGTCTGCTGGATCGAAGGTTCGTCGTCAGTCGTGCGCGGTCTCGCCTTTGATGCCGCGGTCGTGACCAGTCACGCGGCCCAATTCGTCGTGGACGATGACGAATGGGCCGGCGTGCTCGACGATCTCCACGGCGCGCTCGAGGCCGGGGGAGTCTTGACGTTCGACACACGGGATCCGAGCGCGCGCAAGTGGGAGGACTGGAACCCCGTCGATTCGCTGCGGCGCATCACGTTGCCGGACGGCGCGGTGGTGACGGCGTGGACCGAGGTCACGGATGTCCGCGACGGATGGGTGAGCTTCACGCATACCTACGAATTCCCCGATGGTGACGAGCTTCACAGCACCGCGACGTTGCGGTTTCGCACGGAGGACGAGCTGCGCAGATCGCTCGCCGTCGCAGGGTTCTCCGTCGATGTCATCTTCGGCGGTTGGGCGCGCGAACCCGTCGGCGCGGGTGACGGGGAGTTGTTGGTCGTCGCCTGCAACCGAGAAACGGTGTAGAGAACACGGTCTATGGAACCCGGTGCGTTGATCGCGAGCGGCCGCGACGGTGACATCTTCGAGTGCGGCCCCGGCCGGATCCTGCGCAAGACGCGCGACGGTCGCAGCATCGAGCACGAAGCGCGCATCATGCAGTACGCGGCTGACCACGGCTATCCGGTCCCCGTGATCCACGAGGTGCGCGCCGGCGGTTCCGAGATCGTCATGGCACGGGTCGACGGGCCCGTGATGATGGATGCGATGCTGAAGCAACCGTGGGCGATGCCGCGGTACGCGTCGATGTTGGCCGATCTTCACGACCAGCTCCACGAGATTGCTGCACCCGACTGGGTCCGGCCCGGATTGGTCAGCGGCGATCGGCTCGTGCATTTCGATCTCCATCCACTCAACGTGTTGCTGTCGGCCGACGGACCCGTTGTCATCGACTGGGCCAACGCCGCGCGCGACGACGGACTGAGTGATGTCGCGACGAGCTACGTGCTCCTCACGTGCCCGCAAATGCCTGGACCGCGGGCGCTCGGCGTCGCGATGCAACCGTTGCGCGTGATGCTGGC
>JANYLF010000207.1 GCA_025357995.1 Acidimicrobiia bacterium
GCGCGACGTGCCCAATGTTGCCAACTGCCGGCGCGCGCAATCCGGACTGTTCGAGCATCGCGCTGATCAACGTGGTGACCGTCGACTTCCCGTTCGTACCCGTCACCACCACCACCGGAACGTTCGCGGCCTCGACCGCGAGATCGAGATCGCCACGCACCGGCACGTGCAGGTCGCGCGCCGCCACCATCGCGCCATGACTGGGGCGTACGCCGGGACTCGGCACGACCAGCTCGGATACCGCGAGGAGCGCGCGCCAGTCCGGTTCGCCCTCCACCACCGTGACGCCCTCGGCTTCGAGCCGCCCGCGCCGTTCCGCGTATCCCGGCTGACCGGGTCGCTCCTCGACCACCGTGACCGCGTCGCCGCGCTCGCGCAACCACATCGCCACGGCGGCCCCGGTCGCGCGGAGCCCGATCACCAGGACGCGCACTATCCGCCGACCCCGGGGATGCGGAGGAAGTCGGCGTAGAAGAGTCCGAGCCCAAGCGCCATTGCCAGACCCGCGAGGATCCAGAACCGCACGATGATCGTCGATTCGGGCCACCCGAGGAGTTCGAAGTGATGATGGATCGGGGACATGCGCAAAATCCGCCGGCCAAAGCCGCGGAACGAGATCACCTGTGCGATCACGCTCACGGTCTCCAGCACGTACAACCCGCCGATGATCGGGAGCAAGAGCGCGGTGTTCGTGAGCAGGCCCATGCCGGCCATCGCCCCGCCGAGCGCGAGCGCGCCGGTGTCACCCATGAACACCTTGGCCGGCGGCGCGTTCCACCACAGGAAACCGATGCACGCGCCCATGAGCGCAGCCGCGACCACGGTCACATCGATCGATCCGGCTTCGAGCGCGCTCCGCGTGGCGTCACGCAGGTGGTACGCGCCCGGGTGACGAAATTGGGTGAACGAGATCACGACGAACGCGGCGAACACCAACGCGCTCGAGCCGGCCGCGAGCCCATCGAGACCATCAGTGATGTTGACGGCGTTCGTGGTGGCGTAAACGACCGCGACACACCACATGATCCAGCCCACGGTTCCGAGATCTACGCCGCTGATCGGGCGCGTGAACGAGAGGTGGGTCGAGACGTGCACGACCTGGGTGCTCATCACCGCGAAGAGCACCGCAACAACGAGGAGACCGAGCGTCTTGCCGCGCTTGCGCAGCCCGAGGTTCCTCGCGCGGCGAACGCCGAGGTAGTCGTCGATGAATCCGACCGCGAACAACCCCAGTATGAGCACCCACAGTGCGATCGCACTGTCCGCGAACTTGATCGCCTCCGAGTTGATGTGGGCCACGAGATATCCCACGAACGCGGCGCCCACGATCGCGACCCCGCCCATCGTCGGCGTTCCGGCCTTCGCCTCGTGAGGATGCGCGACCGGACCGTCGTCACGGATCTGCGCACCGATGTTGTGGCGTTGCAGGTACCGGATGACGAACGGAGTGCCGAGCACCGCGACCGTGAACGCAATCGCGACGGCAATGAGCACGGCAATCACGCGACCACGTCCTCACTGCCGACGTCGGCGGGGTCGAGCAAAGCGCTCGCCACGGTTTCGAGGCCGACGGCACGGCTCGCCTTGACGAGCACGGCGTCGCCGGGCGCCACGAGGGCCGTGACGAGCGCGCGGGCCGCGTCGGCGTCGGCCACCCGGTGCACCTCGACGTGCGGCTCCGCACTCCGCGCGAGCGGTTCAGTTGCCGCGCCCACTGCCACCAGTACGTCGACTCCCGTGGCGACGACCGCCTCGCCGACACGCGCGTGCTCGGGTTCGCTCATCTCGCCGAGCTCACGCATCTCGCCGAGGACGGCAATGCGTCGACCGCGCACCGGAAGCCGCGCCAATGCATCGAGCGCCGCGATCGTGGCGACCGGCGATGCGTTGTACGCGTCGTTGAGGACTTGGACACCGAACGCGGTCTCGTCGAGCTGCATCCGCCAGCCGCTGCCCTCGGCCCGCGCGAGAGCGTCGCGCACGGCGTCGATCGGGACACCCAGGTGCAGCGCCACCGCGGCCGCCTGCGCGGCGTTGATCGCCTGGTGCGCGCCGCGAACCGCCAGCGCGACGTGACCCCCACCCCATGGCGTCTCGAGTCGGAACTGTGGACGGAGATCTCCTCCGACACTCAGTCCGCTGATCCGCACATCGGCACTCGACCCGTGCCCGACCGTGATCACCGGCGCGGCACTCCGGCCCCGCTGGCGCGCACTCGCAACGCACTCGATCGAGACCACCGCCAACCCCGTCGCGGGGAGCGCGTCGAGCAACTCACCCTTCACCGCTGCGACACCGTCCGGCCCTCCGAGGTGCTCGGCGTGAGTGATGCCGATGTTCGTGATGACGCCGATCGACGGTTGAACGATCGCGCACAGATCCGCGATGTTGCCGGGAAGACGCGCCCCCATCTCGACAACGAGCGCTTCGGCTGACTCGGGCGCACCAAGCACCGTGACCGGCACTCCGATCTCGTTGTTGAACGACGCGGGGGCGGCGTGAGTGCGAAATCCTGTGCCGAGCACCGCGGCCGTGAGGTCCTTCGTCGACGTCTTTCCGACCGAACCCGTGATCCCCACGACGTGCGGGGCAATGCGAGCGCGCGCCGCAGTCGCGAGCGTGATCAATGCGTCGCGAACATCCTCCACTACGACGGCCGGGTAACCCGCGACCTCGCGGTCGACGATCGAGAACACTGCGCCGCGCGCCTGCGCGTCCGCTACGAACTCGTGACCATCGCGTGCATCACGGAGCGCGACGAAGACCTGACCCGGCACCAACCGGCGCGAGTCGAACGCGATGCCTTCGCCGAACGGCGCATCCGGTTGGGGTCCGACGATGCGACCTTCCGCCACCTGGGCGACCCATTCCCGAGTCAGCTCCATGCCGACTCCAGCTCCTCGGCCGCGACGATCCGATCGTCGAACGGCACCACGCGGTCACCCACTCGCTGACCGGTCTCCGCGCCCTTCCCGAGCACGAGGACGACGTCGCCGGGCACTGCCGCCCGCACCGCGTCGCGAATCGCACGACGGCGGTCGAGTTCGACGGCGAACTCCGCTCCCACATTTCGCAGTCCAACCGCCGCAGCTTCGGCGATAACGGCCGGGTCTTCGGAGCGCGGGTTGTCGCTCGTGAGGACGACGAGATCTGCGCCATTCCCCGCGGCCTCACCCATCTCGGCACGCTTCGCAGCATCGCGATCTCCACCACAGCCGAACACCGCGATCACACGGCCGGCCGTGACGGCCCGCGCCGTGGCGAGCACCGTCGCGACGCCCGCGGGCGTATGGGCGTAGTCGACGATCACGGTCACCGGCGCCG
>JANYLF010000227.1 GCA_025357995.1 Acidimicrobiia bacterium
TCGAGGAGCAGGATCAGGTCCCGTGACAGATTCGCGATGTTCGATTCCTCAGGGAAGAGCGAGGTGAGGTCGCGCGGTACTTGGAAGGCGTCGTGGCGGTTGATCCAGTCGATGAACGCTTCCGGGTACTGCTCACACGGACTCGGGGGAGGATCTTCGACCAGATTGACGATGAGCGCGTCGAAGACCGACCCGAAGACCGAGATGAAGTCGCGGATGTAGTTCGTGAAGTCGCCGTCGTACACCGAGAACATGCAGAGGTTGCCGTCGATGAGGTCGAATCGGGCGAAGTGGACCGTCCCGACGTTGTTCAGCCCGCTGAAGAGTTCGTCGATGTTGGCGGCGACGGCTTGGGTTGCCGTTGCTCGACCTACGGGCGTCTTGTCGATCAGTGGCATGACGAGGTTCATGTGCATTTGCACGTTGTCGGCCGGGGCGGTCTTCCAGCCCCGAGGAGGTGTCGTGATCGGAGCGCGACTCCGCCAGTACTTGACCAGGATCCGCTCGAGCAGTTGGCGGAGTTTGGCGGTGACGGCTTTCACCGATCACCGCCGACCGGACAGCCGGATCCACCACGCAGATTGCACGAGTACTCGTACGCGCGCCCGCGTGCTTCGAGCACCGGGTCACCCGAGCACTCGAAGCCGGGCACGACGCGTGTTGGGTTGAAGCTGAGTCGTTCGCAGTCGGCGATCTGATCCTCGACGAGCCCCGTGAGGAACAACTCACCCATGACGACCCGAGTCCTGGTGGTGTCCCACACCCGAGCGGGGTTGCTCAGATCGTCGCCCTGACCCGCGAGGCTCATCCGCAGCACGAAGCGAGCCGGCGCCTGTTGCAGCCGGGCCCGCAGCTCTGCTTGCAGGTACTCGTCAGGGAGCTTCTCGCCTGCTTCGGGCGGATGTACGCCGGCGACCGGCTCCCAGGCGAACCGGGCGTAGCGCACGACGCCGTTCGCGTCGGTGAGCTTGAACGTGTGAATCGCGTGGTACTTGGCCCGCGCGTAGCTGGTCGGCGTCACGAGCATCAGCGCCGCGACAGTGCCGGCCCGTGCGGCCAAATGACGGTTGGCGTACGCGAGCACGCCGACGGCGCCGCTCTCGGGCAGTTCGGGATCCGGAGGCGTCGCCGGCGGGCGGAGTTGCAGCTTGTCCATGAGCTTCGCCCACCACGACTCGGCCGCGACCGGTTTCGGATCGCCGGCCGCGGCGAAACCGAGGAATGTGTCGGGAGTGTCGGCGAAGAACACCGACAGCGTGATCATGATGAGGTCGGCAGTCCGGCCGCTCGCCAGATGGAATTTGGTGGCCAGGCCGCGCACGTCGAGCTCGGCGTCCCGTTCGACTGGTGAGCCCGATCCGTTCGAGAAGCGCACGGTCACCGGCACCTGAGGTCCCTCGAATTGCTCGGCCACGCTGAACTTGCTCGCGACGGTGGAAGGAACGAAGTAACCCGTGGCACCAATCCCGACGGCATGTACCGGTCGTTCGCCCGCGACGTGATCGGGGTAGTCGTCGACGAGCGCTTGGTACAGGCGCTGGGAGAGGTTCTCGTCATGCGATTGCTTGCCCATTCGCAGTCCTCCCACCGAGTTCGAACCTTACCCATTCCTTCGAATCGGCGTCGACTGTGCGCGGCCGTGTGCGCGCTCAGAGCACCCGAAGCTCGACGAGAACGGCGACGCCCGTCAGGGCGAGCGCGACGAGCAACCCCAAGTGTCGCTTTTCGAGATACGCGCCGTCGTACGGCTTGATCGGTATCAAGGCCGACGCGGTCATCACCAGGCTGGCTTCTCCGAGGTGGCGGGCGAGTGGGACGCCGCTCAACCGACCCACGACGAGGAGCGTGACGGTGAGTGCGCCGAGAAGTCCCGTCGCAAGCCAGCGTGCGTACCCGGGGAGTGATTCGTGGTTCTTGGTCGCGGGCATCGGCGCGTAACCGAAGGTCACGAGTGTGGCCGCGCCACCGATGAGCACCGCAGGAAGGTTCGCGTAGTGGCGGGCCGTCACCCCCCCGCGTCGGGCCATCGCCGAGCGAAGCCGCATGAATGCGAGCGTCGTGATCGCGATGCCGGCGCCGATCAACAGGTAATCGCTCCCGGTGGTTCCCGACGATCGCGCGAGGGGATACGCAAACACCGCGACCACCGCAACGATCGCCACTGCTCCCGGGATCCGCTCGCTGAATCGTCGGATACGCGACAAGCGTCGACTCTCGGCCTCCAACGCCTCTTCGGTCGCCTTGTCCTTGAGTTCTTCCTCCGCCACCGTCTTGAGCAGTGTGACGAGCAGGATTGCGAACACGACACCGGCGACCGTGACCGGGGTCCGCTGCTCGGCCGAAGCGAGGTGCCATTCGGGAGGGAGAGGTTTCGAGAGGTCCAGGGTGGTGAAGACGGTCTCGTCGTCGCGAATGAGCTCGTGATCGTGCTCGCGGAGCTCCGGATCCCCCCGCATCGCGGCTGCAAACTCGCCCTGCGACTCCAGCACGTGCGTGGGGCCCATCCGGCCGAGGACGAGTCCGAGATTGAACTCGGCGATCGGATACTCGGTGTCGGCCGCTTTCGCGCGATGCAGCGCGTCGGCCGCGCGGTACGTGCGGCCGTGGTCGAAGGGCCCGAACTCGGGAGTGGCGTACTGGTGCTTCGCCCCGATTGCCTGGCGGAACGCGGCGGCGGCGTCGGGCAGGTCCCCATCCTGCGCGCGGATGACCCCGAGGTCGTTGGCGGCCTGATACGCGGAGGGATCGGACGTGAGCGCCGCGGCGTAGCTCTTCGCCGCCGCGGCGCGTTGCCCCCGCTCCTCTTGGATGTATCCCTTGTTCTCCAAGAAGATCGGATTCTGCGGGTCGATCGCGACTGCAGCGTTGATCTTCCGGAGTGCATTGACCCTCTCCCCGAGCTGCTCGAGCACGATCGCGTCGTTGTTGTCGAGTACCTCCGCGCGGAAACCCGCGTCGAGCTGATGCTGGCGTTCCCGCGCGGCGGAGTAGCGGCTCTCGGCCTCCTCGAACGTCTTCTTGCTCTCGGCCGAACTCATTTCCTTGGTGTGACTGCGCAGGGCCGTGTCGCCGAGTTGGAGACGTGCGTTGTACGAGGTGAACTTCGCCGAGCCGGTCACGCCACAGTCGTTCCCGGAGTCGGAACGCTTGGCGGGAATCAGCGTGCCCGCGGCACGGTCGGCATCATGAAGAGCCTTGGCGGCCCTCGCTAATTGTCCCTCCATCTCCAACGCGGTGCCCTGCTTGAGGGTTTCCTCGGCGGCGGTTTCGACGGCCAACCTCTCCTTCACGAAGCCGCACGGGCCCGGGTCGTCGCTCTGCGCGCGGGTGGCGGCCAGCTGGAAGAACGTGACTGCGGCCGAATAGTCCCTGCGGAGGTACGCGATCTCACCGGCCTGGTCGGGCCCCACGTGACTCTTGGGCTCGAGGGTCGTCCGCGCGTTCGCGGCGGCCGCGGCCCGCTCGAAGTCGCCGGCGAAGCGCCAGAGGTTCTGATCGAGGTCGAGCGTGTCCGCGGTCGGAGCCGGAGCGGACTTCGAGAGTTCGTAGCCCGCGACCTTCGCGAGGTACCCGCAGCTCCGGTGCGGGTCGGTGAGCACCTCCGATGCCCGACCGGCCAGTATGAGATCGCGGCAGTACCCACCAACCTCGACGGTGTCCGTGTCTCGAAACTGGGGGATGAACGAGATGTCTTCGACTGCGCCCGTGAAGGGAAGTGCGTTGACTGTGGTCGAGCCGAGCGAACCGATTAGGAACGTGGCCGGCCGTAGGCGTGATTCGCCGACCGAGAGTGGTCCCGCGTCTTCTCGGCCCGCGGCGTCATCGAAGGACACGCCCGACGCGAATAGGCCTTCACCTCGGCGCGGCGCGGTATAGGAGCCGTCGGGCGCGGAGAGAGTGTCGGCAGTTTCTCGGGCGGCGTCGGCGGCCTCGGAGAAGCGTTTGGTCCGCTCGGCGCGCGTGGGTGCCGCGCGCGCACCTCGCTCGAGGTCGTCGATCAGCTGGAAACGTAACGACCGGGAATGGGTAGCGCCCTCGGCGATGGCCGTGCGGTCCAGCTTCACGGCCCCACTGAAGTCTCCGAGTTGGGATCGGGCGCGCGCCTCACCGGCCGCCAGCCCCGGGTCGGTGTCCTCGAGGTAGGCCGAAGGGCCGCGATGGGAAGCGCCGACGTGTCGGGCGCGCAAATACAGCGGTACCGCGCGGCGCGAGTCGGCCCGAGCGGTGAATGGCGCGTTGGTACCGCGGATGTGCGCGTCGCGTGTGAGCGCGTCCGCCTCGCCGGACCACCCGAGCACGGAGCCCGGCCAACGACGTTGGAGCTGTTGGAACGTCTTCACCGAGTCGTCGCGGTGTCCCGCGACCGACTGGTATTGCCCGAGCATCCACAGTGGAGTCGGGTCGTGCGCGAAAGCGCAGTCGTGGTCGGCCTGGTGGAACTGCGCCACCGTGATGTCGTACGCCTGGCTGCCCGGATTGCTCGCGGTCATCATCGCCAGGTTCAATTGTGGTGCGCACGCGCCTGCGCCGCGCGCGTGGTTGTACAGCGCAAAGGCGATTTGGTCGGTATTCGAGTATTCGTACAGGGAGCTCGCGGTATTGAGGGTCAGGAGACCGGCCAGGTCGTTCACCGCCGCGGCGCGTTCGGGCGACAGCGGCCCGGCGCCGAGCGCGGCGTCGAGGATCCGTTCGATCGACGGGAACCGAAACGGGTACGTGATCTTGGGGACGATTGGTTCCGATGCGAGGTTCGTCGGGGCGCAGCTTTGACGGATGCAACCCGCGAGGATTTTCAGGAGGGCGCCTCCGTTCGGTTCGCCGAGCACCGCGCGTGTCTGTTGCGCGATGAGTGCCTTGAGCGCAGCACGATCCGAGAGCTGACCGGTGGTGATAGCGCGCGCCGCCGTCCCATCCGGAGTGAAGACCGGAAGATCTCTCAGCGGCTGACCGCGCGCTGGGTGCGCACCGAGTGGCGGCAATGCGATGTCGGCGTCGACAACTTTCGACGTTGGGGACACGCTCGCGAGCGCCGCGATCGGAAATGCGAGGAGCGCGACGACACCGGCGACCGCCAGCACGTCGAGGACCACGTCGTACCACCGACGGGGAATCCGCGCCGCAGGCTCTACCACTGGCTCACCTGATCGAATCCTGCCGGCAGGTGGGTCGTGATCCTTCGACGTCGCGCGCCGTCGCGCATTTCGAACCTCATCCCTGTCCCGAGCGTCGAGGAAGTCAACCAGTTCGGTATCGAACGCGCCAGACGTCGCGCAACGTGGTGGCTCTGGTGTTCTCCGTGGTGGAACGGTACGATGAAAGGTCCTCGCGTCGCGCGGGGTTTGGGGCGCAGATTCGTTGGGGGCAGACCGTGGGATCGACGGTATGACTGACATTCGCTACGTCTGTCTGTCGGACCTCCACTTCGGGGCGAAGAGCAGCATCCTGACTCCCCTCGACGGCGACCACGTCGACGACGTCAATCCGAGCATCGTGCTCACGGCCTTGTTCGACGCGCTCGAGACGCTCACCCGCGAGAACACCGCGGGTGAGTTGCCGACCCTCGTCCTGCTCGGTGACGTGCTCGATCTCGCGCTCTCGGGGTCACACGACGCCGCGATCGTGTTCGACCAATTCGTCGAGCGGGTGCTCGCCCGTGGATCGCGGATGTTCGCGCCCAAGATCTATTACGTTCCCGGCAATCACGACCACCATCTCTGGGAGCTCGTGCGTGATCAGCGCTGGCACGCGTCCATCGCGACGTCCGACGCCGACGATGTGCTTGCCCCGGTCGTCCACTCGTCTCCTCTGGGCGGATTCTCCGACGAAACTGCCGACCGCCAGACCATGGAAGGCCAACTCCTTGCGCTGCTGATTCGTCGCCACGCGGGATGTGACGACGTGCAGGTGGTGACCGCGTACCCGAATCTCGGCTTGAAGGCCGAGCACGGCGCGCGCGTCGCGGTGCTCCATCACGGTCATTTCGTCGAGGGGACGTACCGCATCATCAGCACGTTCAAGGGTGTGCTCTTCCCCGACCACGAGCCGCCCACCGAGGTGCACGGCTGGGAGGCGGAGAACCACGCGTGGATCGATTTCGTCTGGGGAACATTGGGCCAGTCGGGCAAGGCCGGCGTCGACATCACGCGGGTATACGAGATGCTCGCCCGCGAGGATTCGCTCGAACTGCTCGTGGAACGCGCGGCGAGCGCGTTGGCGCACGACTCGGGTCCGCACACCGATTTCCTTCACAAGGCGGGGGGCTGGTTCGCGCGCACCGTCGGTGGACATATCGTGCAAGCGATTCAGGATCGGGAACGGCACCAGGTCAAGGTCGCGTTGTCCAAGAAGGGCTGGGAAGGCCTGAACGAGTACGTCGACGGCCCGGTCCGGCTCCAGCTCGCCGCGGACCCAGACCCCGGTTTCCACTTGCACGACGATCTCGTCTTCATCTTCGGACACACCCACAAGCCGTTCGAAGAAATCAGGCTCCCTGCAACGGTGGGCCAATCCGTCGAGGTGGTGAACACCGGAGGCTGGGTCGTGGACTCGGTCGCGGACGACAGCGTGCAGGGCGCAGCGGTCGTCGTGCTCGATGAACAGCTCAACGCCGTTTCCCTCCGCTGCTACCACGAAGGCTCGTCCAACAACGAAGGCGTGAGGGTGTCGGGCGCACAATCGAGCGCGTTTCGCGATCGGATTCAAGGTCTGGTCGATGCCAACGCCGCCGAATGGGCGAAGCTCTCAGCCGCCGCATTGCAGGCGGTCGCGGAGCGCCATGCCGACCTCTCCGTCAGGGTCACGGAGGACATGAAGCCAGAGGATGCGCAAGTGTCATCGGTCGCAGGGTCGACGAGCGGAAACTGACCCGACGCGCGCCGGTGCGGCTGACCTGCCCAAACGGTGGTCGGGATGCCGGGATTTGAACCCGGGGCCTCAGCGTCCCGAAAACGGCCGGGACGGTTTTGGGCGAACACCGACGGACTAGAACGGCTGGTCAGCCCTGCTGCGTGTACCAAAGCGGACAGGGGCGAATGACGACGTCCGCGCGATGGACGCGCGATGACACGCGTGTCAGGTTCGCGTTCAGCGTGGCTACCCAGCCCTCCGACGAAGCGGCCCAGTGACGGGCCAAGTGGTCGCAGTCGAGTCGTAGACTTGCGCGCGTGTCGATTGCAGATCAGCTCTTCGAGGAACGACGGCTCCGCCGTCGCGCTGGCGACCCGCGCCTGAGTGACGATGGCCGCGAGGTCCTGCGCCGGATCACGACCGGAGACCTCGCAGACGAGTTCGGGAGATCTCTCGAAGAGATCTCCGACGCGGACCCGTTGCTCACCGGCACCGACGACCACGACTGACCCGGGGACTCGGCACACGTGATCGTCGTCGACGAATACCTCGCGGTCCGCGTGGTTGGCGGTGATTGGCCGGGCGGGCTTCCCGACGATGACGACATCGCCTTGACCGCCTCCCGGTACTGGCGGTTGCTCCAGCGACTCCACAATCCATCGGGCGGGTAGCTCTCGTCAGTTCTCGCGGGATTGTCGGACCGTGATCGTGAAGTGATCCGTCATCCCCATCCCGAAGTGCTCGCGATCCTCGATCCGCGACCGTTGCTCGACGACGCTGCGGTGATCGCAGCCCGATCTGGCATGGCCGGACTCCTCGTGGCGGAATCCCTCGCAGCTGGGCTCCAGCATCGGCGTGCGCTCTGGTTCGGCCGTGGCCGCAACGTCGGTGTTCGTCTCCGTGAGATCGCCGACGATCTCGGTATCACCATCCACGTCCTCCCCTAAACCGCGTTCCGCCAGCGAGGCAAGGCCGCGCGATCAGTCCATGGTGGACGCGCGATGACACGCGTCTCAGGTTCGTTTCCAGCGGGGCCCGAGCCTGCCCGGTGATCCGGGGCTGGCGCGCGCGATTCAGACGCCGAGCGTGATGCCACACTGGCGGCCGATCAGATCTCCGGCGTACCCGAACCCAAATTGTCGGTGGCACGCGGCCGGATCCATAGGCCTGAACGGCGCGGTTGTTCCCTTTCCTTTACAACCCGCAACCGTGAGTGTCGCCGGCCGGCGAGGAGAGCCTGAACTCGTTTCGCGCAGCTCAAACCGTTGCGAACCTTCAGAAATCCGCCAGGTCGGACACTCTCCGGACGCGCAGTGAAAACCCGTCGCCCTGCGATCAATCCTTCTCAAACGGCAATAACTCCTTCACCACGGCCACACCAGGTCACGGCGCGCACCCCTGGGGCCGGTCGCCCCATCTTTGTGTTCTGGCCTCAAGCGGTCGCTCACGCGTGTCGAAGCCGCTGGTGCGACGAGATCAGCCGTGGGTGCAACCTCTGGGCCCGCCGCACTAACCCAATCCAACCCAACAGGAGATTCATCAAATGAGCCAGATGCTGGCAAACCTGCGGGTGCGGCGTGAGGACGAGCGTGGTTTCACGCTCATCGAGCTCATGGTTGTGGTGTTGATCATTGCCATCTTGATCGCCATTGCCATCCCGACGTTCCTCGGTGCCAAGACCCGTGCGCAAGACAAGGCGGCTCAGTCGAGCCT
>JANYLF010000228.1 GCA_025357995.1 Acidimicrobiia bacterium
GCCGGTCAGGTCCGCGAGCAGTCGATGCTCGAGGATTTTGCGGCGCACGTCCGGTCGTCGTCGAACCCGAAACTGGGTCGCCGCGATCGTCCACGAGGAACACGCGATCAGCATCACCGTCGAACGCGAGTCCGATGTCGGCACCGGCATCGAGCACCGCCTTCTGGAGCGCGACGAGGTTCTCGGGCTGAATCGGGTCGGCCGGGTGATTCGGGAACGTACCGTCGAGTTCGCCGAAGAGGATCTCGAGTTCGAAGGGCAGACCCTCGAAGACCTTCGGCACCACGAGACCGCCCATGCCGTTCGCGGTGTCGGCCACGACCTTGAGCGGGAGCATCACGCTCGCGTCGCCGAACGACCGGACGTGCGCCGCAAAATCCTCGAGCATCGACTGCTCGCGGACCTGACCGGCCTCTTCAGCTCGTTCGAGAAGTCCCGACGCGACCGCTTCTTTGATCTGCACGAGCCCGGTCGACTCCCCCACCGGCGCCGCGCCGGCACGGCACAGCTTGATGCCGTTGTACTGCGCGGGGTTGTGGCTGGCCGTGAACATCGCAGCCGGTGCGTCGAGCGTTCCCGCCGCGAAATACACGAGGTCGGTCGATGCCAGGCCCACGTTGACGACGTCGGCGCCCGCCATCGTGGCGCCTTCAATGAAGGCCTGGCTCAATGGAATCGACGACGGTCGCATGTCGTGACCCACCACGACCGTGGATGCGCCCGTGAAGCGCACGAATGCGTTGCCCACGCGCTTCGCGACGGCCTCGTCGATCTCGTCCGGGTAGATGCCGCGAACGTCATAGGCCTTGAAAATTGTGTCGAGCGAATCGCCCACGATCGAGCCTCGAGGCTCCTCACCGCCCTCGGGACGGGAGCGTCATGGTAGCGCCGGCGCCGGCGAGCACCAGGGTCGTTCGCGTGGGCGTTTCTACGCTTTTGCCCGTTCTCCGTGTTGCCGACGTCGTCGCCGCACATCCCAGGCCACGAGACCACCAAAGCCCACGAGTCCACCGAGGCTCAGGAGCGCTCCCACCTTCTCCGCACCGGACCGGTCGAAGTGCAAGACGACGGTACGGCTTGTCGGTACCACCACCATGAGGTTCGGGGTGAGTCGCCACGGACCCTGCGCGCCGGTGGCGTGCCAACTCGGGAAGTACGACGTGCGCACGACCACCGGAATGCCGGGCCGCGACACGCGGAAGCGGATTTCGTTGTCGGACTCGTGCACGTCGCGAACCTGCACAGAGGCCAATCGTCGTCGAGCGACGCCGTCGACCTTCACCGGTGACGCGTGCAGCCACGACGCCGGGCCGGTCTCGGCCAGAGGCCGATCAAGATTCTTCGAGTTCGCCCACCACCCCGCGGCCACGCACTCCCACGGCAAGAGTTCCGGTCCCGGCGTCCCGGCCGACGGACGATTGAAGCATTCCGCTTGATGGGCGGTGCGGTCCCCGACCACGATGGGCTCGAACGCGAGCGGCGCGACCAGCGCGTGATCACGCACCTCGTAAATACTCCAACCCTCCGGCGGCTGACCGTCGTAGTCCCGAACCCCCGCGACGCGCCGAAGTCCCGGATCGCGATCAGCCGCGGCCTTCGCAGCCGACGAATGCGCGGCGTAGTACCGCCCTCCGAGCGCGCGCAGCTCGCGCACGCCGTCGCGGAACGATGCCAAGTCGCGATAGTCCAACCCGCGCACCGGGTTCGACGCGTTCCCCGCAGCCGAGAGAGGAGCGATGGTCATGAAGACATACGGCGTGCTCGCGGCGGACTCGTAGTACAGGCCCTCGAAGGATTTGATACGACCATGGGTCCAGTACGGCAACAGCATCATCGCGAGAGGAGTTCCGTACGCGTCGATCGAGCTCCCTCCCTCCCAGAGCATGCGACCGGGTGGGAGCCGGTCCACGGTGTCGATGAACGCGCGGTACTCGCCGTACTGCTTCTGTGCATGCCCCTTAGCGAGTGCATCGTGGGGCTTCGCGACGTTCTCGTAGCCGGTCTCGTTCCACGCGACCCAATACGAGATGAAGCCGCGGTGCGCGAAGTTGAAGGTCATTCCGGCGATCACCACGATCGCCACCACCACCGCGATCGTCGCGTTGGTCACGAGGCGATACGAGCGTCCCGCGGCCGCGGCCGGAAACTCGTATGCCTCGGTCGGTGCCGGGACCGCGCCGACCCAGAGGCGACCGAACTCGGCACTCAGCCGTCGGATGATCTCGGCCGCGCCCACCGCGGCGAGGAGGAACACGCCGAGATAGAAGAACGGCAGGAATCGCAGGTTCCACGCGTGCAGCTCGGGCCAGATCCGGAACACCGTCGCGAAGATCGCGACCAGCGCCGCAATTGTCAGCGCGCCACGATCGCGGAGTGCGATCGCGAAGCCCAAGCCGACGAGCGCGAGCACGTAGGCCCAGAGGAACTCGTCGACGATGAGATAGTCGATGTAGTCCGTGATCTTCGTGTAGCGCATGTTTGCCGTGTACCCGAACGTCGTGATCAACGGGACCGACCAGAACGCAGTGAGCAAGATAGCGACGACGCCGATCGCCGCGGCGCGTCCCAAGCTCCACCGCCACGGTCGGAACCGATACGTGAGCGCCATCACCACGATCACGAGCGCGGCGACCGCGACGAACAACCCGACGATCACGTGCGAGAGAACGGTTGCCGCCAGGAGCAACGCGGCCAGCCAACTGCGTCGGCCGGTACGCACCGAGTACGCGAGCGCCCCAAGCGCGAAGAGTCCGAGCGCCAACGCGAACGAGAACGAGTACTCCCCCGCGAGCGCGCTCACCAACGTGCCGCCCATGATGCGTTGGTTGAACTGAACGTTCGCGAGTTCGCTCCCGGCTGCCGCGCTCGTCGCGATGCCCTTGAAGAACAGGAAGCACACTGTCGCGATCGCGCATAGCTCCGGTCCGGGCCGACGCAACCGGATGCCACGCGCGAACGCGTACGCCCCGGCCGGCATCGCGACGGGTCCCATCGCGGTCGTGATCTTCAACGCGACGTTGTACGGCAGGACCAGGTTGAGCGCGACGGTGACGAGCGCCGGCAGCGGGAAGTAGAACTGGCCGGCGGGGAACCCACCGAACCAGTCGTTGGACCATCCGGCGACGCGCCAGTTGGGAAGCAAGTGGTCTCGCAGGTACGCCGGGAACCACACGTGCGCGCCGAGGTCACCGCCGTTCGGTGTGGTGTTGCGGAACAGCAACCGCGGATCGAGGACCCACAACACGAGACCACAGCACGCGGTCACCACCAAGACCCCGAGTGCGCGCCACATCAGCCCGAGGTCCGAGTCGCCCGGCGGAATCAGCCGATCGGCGGCACTCGGAAACACCACCCGCGGACGCGGCCGAGACGCGTCGAACGCAAAGGCTTCGAGTTCGACGGACACGCCCCCCAGCATGACATCTGAATTAAACCGAGGGGGTCCGGGTGGACCCCCTCGGTTGCACTCGGGCACTGCACCATCCGCGAGTAGGTACGGGGGCCGTCATTCCCCGCACCCGTGTGGTGCGCCGCTGAGTTCTTGAGTGTGGACGAGTTCTTGAGCGTGGAGGACTCTTTAGCGTCGACGAGCCAGGTCGAGGACCCGGTCGAGCGACAGTGGACCGTCCGGCGAACTCCAGAGCCGCGCCTCGCATCGGCCGCAGCTGTGGAACAACACATCTTCACCGGCGATCGTCATCCGGATCTCGACCATTCCTTGTCGTGCACATCGGTTGCATTGCATCTTGGTGGCTCCTCGTGGTTTCCCGTCGTGATGATGATGTCGACGGTTCGGGCGAATTTTCTGGAGGATGATCCCGGGATGAAGCAGGATGATTCGAGGGATGAGACGCGCGTTTGCGCTGGTCACAGGCCTAAGAGCAGGACGACCGCGGTGAAGCAGTTGAACCCGGCGTGCAGCAGGATCGACTGCGAGAGTTCTCCTGTGCGCACGGCACGAATGCCGGAGACGACCCCGACGAGCGCCAACGGCGCCAACAGCGTGAGCGTGTTCGGATCGAGCAGATGCACCAGCGCGAAGACCGCGCCACTCACCAGGACCGCGGTGACGGAGCCGAATCGGCGGAGGAGACCGCGCAGCAACAGCCCTCTGAACAGCAGCTCCTCGGCGACCGGGGCGGCCACCACGACGGCGACGGCGCCGAGCACTTTGGCAATGGTTCCCGAGTGTTCCAGCGCCCGAGCCACGTCCTGTTTCGGCTGGGAACCGGCGACCACGGCGATCAGTGCGACCGCTCCGAGGGCGACGACCTGGAGAAGGACTCCACCGGCAAACCATGGCCAGTCGCCAACCCGCACGCGAAGGCCGAAGTCGTCGCGCAGTGAGCGCTGGCCCTTCGCCGCAGAGAGCGCCATGAGCGCGCCCACCGTGACCGCCAGACTGCCTACGGTGATCACCGCGATATCGAAGGCGTCGGCCCGGTGTTTCGGCCCGAATCCACGGGCAGAAAGGACAAACGCGCCCACGACAACCTGACCGATCACAGTGGCGGGCCAGGCCCACGCAAAGTCGCCCAGGCCCCACCGAATACGCACGGATGTTGGGCTCGGACCGCTCACGGCGGGCAGCATAAGAGGGCGAGCGGAAACGCAAGCCTCTACCGACCGGGGGTGGGTAGGTCCCGGGCCGTAACATTGGGGGCCTCGGCCCACCCCGACCCAGGAGCGTCCCTCCGTCGTGAGCACCCCACCCCCCGACCGGCCGCCGGTTCGACCTGATCGCCCGACCGGACCCGGCACGCCCGGCCCGGCACCCAAGCCGTGGTCGCGTTGGGTCACGCTCGGGATCGTCGGCGTGATCGCCCTCGTCCTCATCATGACCACGTTGAACGGCAACCCGAGTCCCAAGGTCGCGATCAGTTACAGCCAGTTCTCGAAGGAAGTGGCCGACGGCAAGGTCAAGAGCGTCAACTACGACCCGCAGACCGGGAAGATGAACGGCAAGTTCACCAAGCCGGTCAACGGACAACTCGAGTTCACGTCCGCCGGTCCCAACAACGACCTCCAGGCGAGCGAGATCAAACAGCTCCAAACCCAGGGTGTCGACGTTCACTACACCCGCGAGACATCCAATCCGTGGTTGCCGATTCTCGTCTACCTCTTGCCGATCGCGGCGTTGATCGGATTCTTCGTGTGGATGAACCGCCGCGCGCAGGGACAGATGGGCGCGGTCATGAACATCGGCAAGAGCCGCGCCAAGGTGTACGACGCGGAGAAGCCGAGCACCACGTTTGGTGACGTCGCGGGCTACGAACCCGTGAAGCAAGAGATCACTGAAGTCGTCGACTTCCTGAAGAACCCCGGCAAGTTCAAGGAGATCGGTGCGCGTATTCCGCGCGGCGTGCTGCTCGTCGGCCCTCCGGGCACCGGCAAGACGCTCATCGCGCGCGCCGTCGCCGGCGAGGCCGGCGTGCCGTTCGTGGCAATCACCGGCTCGGACTTCATGGAGATGTTCGTCGGCGTCGGCGCGGCACGCGTCCGTGACCTCTTCCAAACCGCGCGTAAGCAGGCGCCCGCGATCATCTTCATCGACGAGATCGACTCGATCGGACGCAAGCGCGGTGCCGGCCTCGGCGGCGGTCACGACGAGCGCGAGCAGACTCTGAACCAGATGCTCGCCGAGATGGACGGCTTCGAGTCCGGCGCGGGCGTCGTGATGATCGCGGCCACGAACCGCCCCGACATCCTCGACCCCGCACTCCTACGGCCCGGCCGGTTCGACCGCCAGATCATGGTGCCGCTGCCAACGCTCGACGAGCGCATCGACATTCTCAAGGTGCACTTCCGCGACAAGAAGATCGACGACGACGTGAAGATCGAAGTCGTCGCCCGCGGCACGCCGGGGATGTCGGGTGCCGACCTCGCGAACCTCGTCAACGAAGCGGCGCTGTTCGCAGTCCGCCGCGGCGAGAACGCGGTGCACCGCGAAGACTTCGAAGACGCGCGTGACCGTGTGCTCATGGGTCTGAAGCGCCCGACCGTTGTCATGAACGAGGAAGAGAAGGAGCACACGGCCTACCACGAAGCCGGACACGCGATTGCGGCCTACGTGCTCGACCACGCCGACCCGGTGCACAAGGTCACGATCCTTCCCACGGGTATGGCGCTCGGCATGACCCAGCAGCTCCCCGAGGAAGAGCGGTACTCGCACGACAAGAACTTCCTCGAAGACATGCTCTGCGTGATGCTCGGCGGTCGCGTCGCCGAGCAACTCGTGTTCGCTTCGCAATCCACCGGCGCGAGCAACGACCTCGTCCGAGGCACCGAGATCGCGCGGCGGATGGTCCGCGAGTGGGGCATGTCCGATCGCATCGGTCCGATGGCGTGGGGATCCCAGGGCGCCGTCTTCCTCGGCGAGGATCTCGTGCACACCCGCGACTACTCGGACGAGACAGCTCGCGTCATCGACGAAGAAGTCGAGCGGATCCTGCGCTCACGCGAGGAGCGCACCGTCGCGCTGATCACGAAGTACCGCGGCGGCCTCGACGCGGTCGCCCAGGCGTTGTTGCAACACGAAACACTCGACGGCCTCGAAGTGGAACGCCTCGTCGACGGTGCGGTCGGCTACCACGCAGGTGGGGCGCGTACGTTCACCCACGCCGACGGTCGCGTTCAGGAAGTCGACGAAGAAGGCACGGCCGTCGCGCCGGTCGCAGACTGACCCGACACCTCCCCTGCGGGGGCGATCAGCCCAACGCTTCCAATCCGTGTTCGATGGCCAAGTTCGGGTCGCGCGCTCCCGCGAGAGCGGCCCAGAGATCCGTCGCGCTGACGATGCCGAGAAACGCCCGCTGGACCACGCCCTCGGCGTCGGCAATCAGCACCATCGGCACCCCGGAGATCTCGTAACGCTCGTGGACGACCCGGTCGGCCTGGAACGAAATGTCGACCGCGACCACTTCGGGTGAATCCACCGCGAGCACCTTCTCCCGCATCGCGGCGCAGCCGTCACAGCTTGTCGAAGAGAACAAGGCGACGAGCCACGCGGCCTCGGGACGCGGAAAATCGGTGCGGGTGAGCTGGCGGGGAATCGGATACGGATCCCGGACCGGCGCTCCCGTCGATCGCCGACGCCGTTCGAGGACGACGGCGATCGCGGCGGCGATCACCAGCACGACCAGCGCGATCACAACTCGAGTGGCCACAAGACCGACCCTACCGGCGACATCGGTTCGAACCCAGGTCGTGCGCGAGACTGCCGGCCGATTTCGGGGAGGGCGGTTGAACACGGAAGCGAGCGAGCCGACAGAGCCGTCGGTACCGTCGGCGCGCGTTGCGCCGCGGGTGAGCCCCTGGCCGATGTGGGTCTTGGGCCTGGTCATCATGATCGACCAGATCGATCAGAACATCCTGCGCGGCGTCATCCCTCAGCTCAAGCAGGAGTTCCACATTGACAACACCGAGATCGGACTCCTTCTCTCGATCTTCGTGCTCGTCAACGGACTCATCACCGTCCCCGCCGGCTACCTCGCCGATCGCTGGCATCGGACGCGCACGATCGGTCACACCGTGATCGCGTGGAGCGCGGTGACGATGATCACCGCCGCTGCGCAGTCATTCGGTCAGCTGCTCCTCGGGCGCGCACTGCTCGGGTTCGGCCAGGCCGTCACCGAACCTTCCGCGAACGGTCTCATCTCCGACTTCTACCCCACCACCGAACGCGCCCGCGCGTTCTCGCTCCAACAGATCCTCGGGCTCGTCGGCGCCGCGATCGGCATCGGGCTCGGGGGCGCGATTGGTCAGGCCGCCGGTTGGCGTTGGGCATTCATCGCCGTCGGGCCACCCGGGTTCGTGATCGCGCTCGTCGCGTACCGGCTCCGCGAGCCGCGACGCGGGCACGCCGACCGTCTCCACCTCGGCATCGAAGACGACGATGCGCCGGTTGAGCACGTCCGTCTGTTCGAACAAGGGATCGGGACGTTCTTCTCCGACATGATCCGCGGCCTGATCCAGGACATGAAGGTGATCTTGGCTATCCCGACGCTGCGCTACGCACTGGCCGGCGTCGGTGCGTTGCTCTTCACGGCGCAGGCCGTGGGCGCATGGCTCGCGGTATTCCACCAACGCTTCTCAGGACTCTCCCAAAAGGAATCGACCGCGGCGGTGGCCGCGTTGCTCGTGCTCGGCGGGATTCCGGGACTGTTGCTCGGAGGCAGGGTGGCCGACCGGTACGCCACGCGTATCCGCGGTGCGCGGGTTGTGATCCCTGCGTATTGCATCGCGATCGGCGTCTCGTTCTTCGCGGTGTCGTACGTCGAGATGCCGTTCCCGCTCTCGTGGAGCCTCGAACTCGTCGGGATGTTCACGATCTGGCTCGCGATCCCCGGGCTGCGCGCCGGCGTGGCGGATGCGGTCCCGGCCCACCTGCGCGGCGCGGGTTTCGGCGCGTTCAACATCGTCTCGGTGATCCTCGGAGCCGCGGCCGCGCCCTTCGTCGTGGGCGTACTCGCCGACCTCACGAACCTGCGGACCGCGCTCTTGATCGTGACGCCGCCCGTCTACGTCGGCGCGTTCGTCCTCTACCGGGCGCGCAATCACCTCGACGAGGACGCGGCGAAGATCTTCGCGGCGATCATGAGCGCGTTGGAATCCGACCAGTCGCACCAGGCAGCAACCGATCCAGAGTCCGAACCAAAGCCGGAGTAGATCAGCGCGGTACGAGATGCGAGCGGGTCAACCCGGGACGACTCGACTCCCGCTCGACCGCGACCGGGCCGTCGGCCCTTACCTCCAGCGCCACGTTCGGGTCCGCGACGAAGGCCGCAATATCCA
>JANYLF010000246.1 GCA_025357995.1 Acidimicrobiia bacterium
CCTCGACGAGCAGATCGCCGCGTCCACGACCGTTGAGCACCGGAACGCCGCGGCCGCGCAATCGAAGGACGTGACCCGGTTGCGTGCCGGGCTCCACCGTGATCGTCTCGGGACCATCGAGGGTTACGAGTTCGAATGACGCTCCGAGCGCGGCTTGGGTCATCGCGATCGTGCGGCGGTGGACGAGATCTACGCCATGACGTTCGAGCGTCGCGTGCGGTCGCACCCGGACGAGCACGTACAGGTCGCCGGCGTGACCGCCTCTCGGCGCGGCCGGACCGCGCCCGGGCAAGCGAAGGCGTTGGCCGTCGTCGATGCCCGCGGGAACCTCGACTTCGATCTCCTGACGCGTCCGCATACGACCGTCGCCGTGGCACTGCGTGCACGGGTTGGGAATCACGCGGCCCGTGCCCTGACACCGGATGCACGGCGCGGCGGTCACGAGCTGACCGAGGATCGACTTGCGAACTTGGCGGACCTCGCCGCTCCCACCACAGTCGGTGCACTCTTCAGGATGCGTGCCCGGCTCGCCACCGCTCCCCTCGCAGCGGTCGCACGGACCGGGAATCTGCAGGTCGACGGTGGTCGTGAGACCGAACGCGGCCTCCGCGAGATCAAGTTGGAGCGTGGTCTCCGCGTCTTGGCCACGCGGCGGGCCACCGCGACCACCGCCTCCGAACCCGCCGGAGAAGAACGCGTCGAAGATGTCGCCGAAGCCGAACGCATCGCCACCTTGACCGCCGCCGTTGCCCCTGCCCTCGTCGCCGAACGTGTCGTACCGCCGACGGCGCTCGGGATCGCGCAATACCTCGTAGGCCGCCGACACCTCCTTGAAGCGCTCCTCGGCCGCCGCATCCCCGGGTTTCGCGTCGGGGTGCAGCTCGCGCGCGAGCTTGCGGTACGCGCGTTTGATGTCGTCGTCGTTCGCACTCGACGTGACGCCGAGAAGGTCGTAGAAGTCGGCCATTACGCGGAAGGCAGAAGGAGTCGGCCGAGTTGTTGGGATACGGCGGCGACCGCGGCCAGCGCCTGCGCGTAATCCATGCGCGTGGGACCGAGAATGCCGACGGTGCCCGCCAGCGCGCCTTCCACTTGATACGGAGCGAGCACGATCGAACAGTCGCGCAGCTCGTCGACGTCGTTCTCGGATCCGATCGACACATTCACCCCGTGGTCCAGCAGGTCCCGTACGAGACTCACGACCACCACCTGCTCCTCGAGCATTTCCAGGAGGCGCGCCGTCGTCGCGGTGGTGGCGAACGCGTCTTGCTCGGCTGCGAGGCGACTCACGCCACCAACGTAGAGATGGTCCGACACGTGACGAGCGCGCGTGGTGACCGCGTGAATCGCGTCGGCGAGGAGGACATCGGCTTCGGGGTCCCCGGTGGTCGTCGCGGGTGTCGTCGGGGCGAGCGTGCCGCCCTTGAGCGCCGAGTCGAACGCGCCCGAGGCGCGCCCAAGGCGCTCACCGTCCACGGTGGAACGAAGTACCTCACGTTCGACGGTGCCGTTGCCCAGCACCACGACCGCGAGCACGGTGCCGGGTTCGATGGCGACGAGCTGCGCGCTCCGCACTCGCACTGCGTCGGCATCCGGACCGACGACGACCGCCGCGTGACTGGTGAGGCGCGCGAGGAGCTGGCTGGTCTCGTGCAACAGGTCTTCGAGGGCGCGATGCGTAGTGGCGAAGAAATCGGCGACCGCCCGTCGTTGGCCCACGGGCAGCCCGCCGGCCGAGGTGAAGTGATCGACGAAGTAGCGGTACCCCTGATCGGTGGGGATGCGACCGGCCGACGTGTGCGGCTGGGCGAGAAAGCCCTCCCGCTCGAGCTGGGTCATGTCGTTGCGCACCGTGGCGCTCGACACGCCGAGGTCGCGGGAATCCGTGATGGCCTGGGACGCGACCGGCTGCGCCGTGCGGACGTACTCCTCCACCACGGCCCTAAGCACGGTGGCTCGTCGTTCCGCTGCTTCCATCTGCGCAGTCCCGTCGGCTGGGTGATCGAGTAGCAGTCGAGTCTACCGACTGCTAGTTGTTGGCTCGTTCGCCTTGATCGCTCGTACACCTTGATGGCTCGTACGGTCGCCGCCCAAGGCGGGCTGGGGAAGCTCGTGGGCTCCCTGCCTCGCGGCTCACTCCGCTGCGCTGCGTTCGGGAGGGGGTTGGGAGATGGCCCCTTGGAGGCGGATGGTGACTTCGTTGGCGAGGAGCCGTCCCTTGCGGGTGAGGATCACCTGACCGGCCGAGCGCGCCAGGAGACCCGCTGCGACGAGATGGGCGACCGCCGCCACGTCGAGATCGCTCTCGACCGCGCCATTCCGCGTGCGCAACGCGAGCGCGAGCGATTCGCCCGACCGGGCGTCGGAGTCGAGCTCTTCGAAACCCGCCTCCGCGGAACTGTTGGTGCGCAGCGCCTCGATGTAGCGCTCCGGAGTCCGCACGTTCCACCACCGGCGGTTCTGGGTCTTGCCGTGCGCGGCGCAGCCGATCGCGAGATAGTCCTCCCCGTACCAGTAGAGCTCGTTGTGTCGACACTCCTCGTGGGGCCGGGCCCAGTTGGAGATCTCGTACCAGTCGTAACCGGCCGCGGCGAGGAGGTCGTCGGCGATCATGTACTTGTCGGCCTGATCGTCGTCGTCCGGCGCGCGGCGCGCTCCCGCCGCGATGTCCATGCCGAGCGGCGTGCCCGCCTCCACCGTGAGCGCGTATGCGCTCACATGCTCCGGCTCGAGCGCGATGGTGCGCGCCACCGTGGCGTGCCAGTCGTCGACAGTCTCGCCCACCGCGCCGTAGATGAGGTCGAGGTTGAGTCGCGCAATGCCGGCGGCACGAACGGCTTCGACCGCGCGCACGACGTTGTCGGGATTGTGGGTGCGACCGAGCGACATGAGGACATGAGGCGCCATCGACTGCACGCCGATGGAGATGCGATTCACCCCACCGGCCGCCAGCGTGCGCAACCCGTCGGCATCGATCGAATCGGGATTGCATTCGACCGTGACCTCGGCGTCGGTCGCGCGGGGAATGGCGTCGACAATCCGGGCCAACTGGGCGGCCGGAACCATCGAGGGCGTGCCACCGCCGAAGAACACACTCGACGCGTCCGCCAGCTCACCGCGGTCCACCCGTCGCTCCAGGTCGAGCACACATGCGTCCACGTAGTCGTCGATCAGATGGTCACGGTCGGTCCAAGTGGCAAAATCGCAATAGTCACACCGATGCGCGCAGAACGGGATGTGCACGTACACGCCGAAGGCCACGCCCGATGCTCTCACCTCGGCTGCGCACTTGCCGGGCCGGGGCCGCGTGGCGTAGGCCGAGGGGATGGATTTCGACCTGCCGCCCGAGGCCGAGGAGTACCGCGCCGGGGTGCGGGCGTTTCTCGCCGAGCACGCGCCCGACGGCCGCTATCCGGCCGATTGGAACCGGCAGATGGCCGCGGCCGGATACGTGGCGCCACACTGGCCGGCACCGTGGGGCCGGGACGCGAGCCCGATCGAACAGCTCGTGATCGACGAGGAACTCCGCGCCGTCGACGCGCCGCGCCCGATGAATCCGATCGGCGTCGGGTGGGCCGGCCCCACGCTGCTCGTCGCCGGCAGTGAGCAACAACACCAGCGCTACCTCCCCGGCCTGATCGACGGTTCGGAGATCTGGTGTCAGCTGTTCTCCGAGCCGGGCGCGGGCAGCGATCTCGCGAGCCTCACCACCAGCGCAGTCCGCGACGGCGACGAGTTCGTACTCAACGGCCAGAAGGTGTGGACCACGCTCGCGCACGTCGCGAGATTCGGGATCTTGCTCGCCCGCACCGACCCGACCGCCGAAGCCCACAAGGGCATCACCTACTTCGTGCTCGACATGACCTCCCCGGGTATCGAGGTCCGGCCGCTCGTGCAGATGACCGGCACGCACGAGTTCAACGAGGTGTTCTTCACCGACGTGCGCGTGCCGGTCGAGAACGTGGTCGGAGATATCAACGACGGGTGGCGCCTCGCCAAAGTCACACTCGGCAACGAACGTGTCTCCCTCTCTGGCGAGGGCGCGCTGTGGGGTCGTGGCCCGACCGCAATGAACGTGATCGATATCGTGCGCGCCCACGGCGGGACCGACGACTCCCTCACGCGCCAACGTCTCGCTCGCCTCTACATCGAGAGTGAGATCCTGCGCCTGATTCGCCTGCGGACCGTCTCTGCCACTGTGCGAGGGATGGAACCCGGGCCCGAGGCGAGCGTGCGCAAGGCAATGTCCGACGAGCACGGCCAACACGTGATGGAGATGGCGATCGAACTCGCCGGCACCGCCGGCCTGCTCGCAGACGCCGGCCCGTACGGCGACGGCGCGGGTGGCATGTGGACCTACGGCTATCTCTACTCCCGCGCCCTCACCATCGGCGGTGGCACGAGCGAGGTGCAACGCAACATTCTCGGCGAACGCGTCCTCGGCCTCCCCCGCGACTGACTTCATCTCGGCGGAGCCGCCGAAATACTTAGTCGCTCAGCTTCAAGGCGGCGACGAAGGCTTCTTGGGGGACCTCGACGCTGCCGATCTGCTTCATGCGTTTCTTCCCGGCCTTCTGCTTCTCGAGCAGCTTGCGCTTGCGGGTGATGTCACCGCCGTAGCACTTCGCGATCACGTCCTTGCGCTTCGCCTTCACGGTCTCGCGGGCAATAATCCGACCGCCGATCGCGGCCTGGATCGGTACGTCGAAGAGCTGACGCGGAATCAACTCCTTCAACTTCTCGGTCATGCGTTTGCCGTAGTCGTACGCCTTGTCGCGATGCGCGATCGACGAGAACGCGTCGACCGGCGTGCCGTTCAACATGATGTCGACTTTCACCAACTTCGACTGGCGATAGCCGATGGGTTCGTAGTCGAGCGAGGCGTAACCCTTCGAGCGCGACTTCAGCTGGTCGAAGAAATCCATGACGATCTCCGCGAGTGGGACCTCGTAGACGATCTCGAGTCGCTCCTCGGAGAGGTACTCCATCTTCTTCAACTCGCCGCGCCGACCCTGGGAGAGCTCCATCAACGTGCCGACGTACTCTGACGGCGTGAGGATGGTGATCTGCACGTAGGGCTCCTCGATCCCCAGAATTTCATTGAGCGCAGGGAGCGACGACGGATTGTCCACGGCCGACACCGTGCCGTTCA